>JAEZKL010000023.1 GCA_023415475.1 Bacillota bacterium
GCACCAAGACAGCAGATGTGAATGATATCTATCCTTACGGCTTCGCATTTACCTCCAGTGATCTGGATGATGCGGTGACATCCTTACAGGATATCCTGCCGGATATGCTGCGACTGGCTGAAATCGAGAAATCCTGTCAGCTGATGGCTGCAGAGATCGAGAAGACCAGACGTCGTGTCAATGCTTTGGAGCATGTTATGATTCCGGAGCTTCGTGAAAATATCAAATACATTGTAATGAAGTTAGATGAGAATGAGCGTAGTACCCAGGTTCGCCTCATGAAGGTGAAGGATATGATGCTGGAACAGGCACATCATTACAGTGAGAGATATCAGAATCATTTTGAGGTATAGCAAACAGATAATATGTACAGATAAACCGAGGTACGTTTGATTATACTGAAGGTTATGCACAGAAAAGAACAGGGATACAGTAACAATGTATCCCTGTTCTTTTCTTGGATATTCTTCAAAGAAGATCAACACACCTTGGTATCTCTGGGATAAATATTATAATATAATATATTTTTAATTAATCTAACCATAGGAAACTTCGGAATTTAGACTCGACAGTTCGGGTTGACACAATTTCGAGTACATATTACAATGAAATAGGATAATCATTTTCAAAAGTAATGAGTTGGAGGGATTATTATTACATTATAGATTTGGAGGTTCATCAGTATGAATGCTTCCTGCCATTGCGGGTTTTGTCATAATGATTTATGTGTGAAGAAGGTTCCCATCTTTTCTTCCCTGAGCAATGAAGAGATTGGTAAAATCTCTGATTTGATTACTCATAAGGAATATAAGAAGGGTGAGCTTCTGATGCATGACGGTGAGAGGTCTGAGAATATCGTTATCGTGCATGAGGGAAGTGCGAAAGCCTTTAAATACACTGCGGACGGGAGAGAGCAAATACTATATGTTTTTGCGGAGGGGGACTTTTTTGGTGAACAGAATCTATTAACGGACCGTACAGCAACCTACTCAGTCGAAGCACTTCAGACCGTAAAGACCTGTATATTGTCAAAGAGTCAATTTCAATCCCTGCTATATCAATATCCTGATATTGCAGTAAAGATTATCGCCGAACTTGGTGAGCGTATGGCTAGACTGGAGAACGCGATGCAAGGCATGGGAGTTAGAAACGTAGATAACCGAATTGGTGGTATTTTACTTGAATTTGCAGCAAAATACGGTATCGATGAGAAGGAAGGAACATTAATTCATTTGCCTCTGAGCAGAGAGGGAATTGCAAATTACCTGGGGGTTGCCAGAGAGACAGTGAGCCGGAAGCTGGGTCAGCTGGAGAATGAAGGAATTATCCGTTCCGTTAATAATAAAGAAATCTTAATTCTCGATAAGGAAGCCTTAGGTGCGTTAGCAGGCTCCTATTAACGTAATATATCAAGATAAATTGAAAGCTCTGAACCATGTGGTTAACAGAGCTTTTTTTGTGCCCTTGTCGAATAAAATCCAGCCTCATATCGTTCTCTGTATCTTGGAATCTTATGCATATATTAAGTATATTATATGGATCATTCAGTCCATGCTTTGATAGGTTAGTTATTTATCCTCGATTAATTGATTTCAATCACAGATATTAGGAGGTATGTATACTATACTCAGGTCAGAGATAAGGAAGCGCTTCCGAAGCAGATAAAAGCAAACTCATTAGCATGTAATGGCTTTTTATAAAGCGAAAAAGGAAAGTGAGGGTTATAATATGATGATAAGAAATCGGGAAACAACCGTAGGAGCAATTGTAGCTGAATTACCTAAGGCAAATGAATTATTCACAAAGTATGGTATTGACTTTTGTTGCGGAGGTCACAGAAGGTTAGCTGAGGTTATGGAGCAGCAGGGACTGGAGAGTGAGAAGATTTATCAGGAGCTTCAGACACTGAAGGAAGAAAGAGAGCTAAGTTATACCGGAAGTCAATTTGCCGAGATGAGTGTGGAGGCATTGACGGATTATATTGAGGATACCCATCATAGCTATCTGAGAGGAGCACTTCCGGATATCGCAGAATTATTAGCAACCATCTTACGTGTACACGGTTTGAACCATAAGGAGCTCTTCGAGATTTATAGACTCTTCGGTACTTTGAAAACTGATTTGGAGCAGCATCTTTTTAAGGAAGAAGCAATGTTGTTTCCAACCATGGAAGAGAGTATTGGTAAGGAGTCGCAAATCAAAGAGCTGGCTACAGAGATTATTCGCGAACATGAAGGGGCCGGTATATTATTAGAAAGAATGCGTGCTTTAACAAAGAACTATCAGGTACCCGCCGATACCTGCGCTACCTTCGCCAAGACCTATGCAATGCTTGAGGAGTTAGAGAAAGACCTCCATCAGCATATTCATCTTGAGAATAATATTCTTTTAAAGAAATATGATTACCGTTCGGTGACAATAGCATAATACTTTCCGTAAATTTGGTAATACTTTTACCAAACTATATTAGGAGGTAAGAGTTGTTATGGATTTTAAGACTAGTCAAACCAAGGATAATCTGATGCGTGCCTTTGCAGGTGAGAGTCAGGCAAGGAATCGTTATACCTTTGGGGCATCCCAGGCGAAGAAAGAGCATCTGCATGTAATAGAAGCTATTTTCAAATTTACAGCAGATCAAGAGAAGGAGCATGCGGAGATATACTATAATTTTCTGAAAGAATTGGCAGGTGAGAATATCTATATAGATGCCGGATATCCGATTGATATTCATGATGATGTGGCTCAGCTTCTGCGATCGGCTCAGCACAATGAATATGAAGAATATGATCCTGTCTATAAGAAGTTTGGAGATGTAGCCAAGGAAGAGGGATTTCCTAAAATCGCTGCAGCTTTTCATATGATATCAGGTATTGAGAAGACCCACGGTGACCGGTTTGCACGCTTTGCAGAGCTATTGGAAGAGAATAAGTTATTTATCTCAGACGTTGAGATCGGTTGGATGTGTCTAAACTGCGGTTATGTTCACTGGGGCAAGGAAGCACCGAAGATTTGTCCTACTTGTCAGCATGACCAGGGATATTTTATTCGTATCTCAATGGCTCCTTTTACAGAATAATTACTTTCTTAATCAGGTGAATATGTATATTATTAGTTTCGGGATTGCTTCAGATGGGATTTAGAAATAATAGTTACTTATTCACCTGTTTATAAGCTACCATAAGACAGTAATCTGGTTGTTGATTCACAATAAAGTAGATATGAATACTACATAAAATAGAAAAAAATACTATGATATATTGACAACAATTCCCCGTATACGTTATAATTAGTTTAGTCCGGTGGTAGCATCGGGAAAGTAATCTATGAAAAGAAAGCCTGCGTAGGCGGCTTTCTTTTATGACAAATACTTTGATTATCAAAATAAAATTCGTATTGATACATAAGGGTTTGTAAACTGTTTGAGTTTAGACAATTGTGGTATGGAGGTATAGTATATGATGATGAAGCCATTAGTAATCGGAGATTTGATTGCAAGAATTCCTATTATCCAAGGAGGTATGGGAGTAGGAGTCAGTAGATCCAGATTAGCAGGTGCCGTTGCGAAGGAAGGAGGCATCGGTATTCTATCTACTGCGCAAATTGGATACGATGAACCAGACTTCAACAAGCACCAGATTGAAAGCAATCTGGAAGCAATTAAGAAGCATCTTAAGCATGCGAAGCAATGGGCAGAGGGTGGAATCGTTGGAGTCAACATCATGGTTGCAACAAAGCAATACGACCGATATGTTAAGGCAGCCTGTGAGGGTGGTGCCGATGTAATAATCTCAGGTGCGGGACTTCCAATCTCTCTTCCGGAAATAGTTCGTGGCTTTAAGACTAAAATTGCTCCGATTGTATCCAGCATCCGTGCTGCATCTGTAATACTTAAGATGTGGGATCGTAAATACCAGACAACGGCTGATTTTATTGTTATAGAAGGACCTCTTGCCGGCGGACATCTGGGATTTACGAAGGAGCAGCTGGATCATATCGAATCTATGGATTATGACATGGAGATGAAGGGTATTATTGAATGCAAGAAGGAATACGAAGATAAATACGGTAAAAACATTCCGGTGGTAATAGCCGGTGGTATCTATGATAAAGAGGATATCAAGCATGCTCTGGAGCTTGGTGCAGACGGAGTTCAGATTGCAACTCGTTTTGTGGTAACGGAGGAATGTGATGCCAGTCAGGAATATAAAGATGCCTATCTTGCAGCAGGTAAGGAGGATGTCCGTATAGTAATCAGTCCGGTAGGAATGCCCGGCAGAGCAATTATGAATCCCTTCCTTAAGACGGTGGATCAGGGAAGAATAGCAGTCAAAAAATGCTTTAATTGCCTGGAACACTGTAATCCTAAGGATACTCCTTATTGCATTACAAAGGCATTAATTAATGCGGTGGAAGGAAACCTAAAGGAAGGCTTGATATTCTGTGGGGAGAATGTTCATCGTTTAAAGGAAATGACTACAGTCAAGGCTATATTTGAAGAGCTGGTGTTTTAAGAATATCCCATTGGGCTTGATTTAAAATCAAGCCCTTTTTGCTGCTATAAAACGATCAGGCGTAAAACATATAGTAAAAAAATGAACCAATAAAGTTAAGGCTATTGCTCTTTTCATTAATGAGATTAATGTAAGATGTAAAATATAGGTAAAAAGAATGATTGACTAAACTGTTATTTGCTAGCATAATTAATGAAAAGGAGATGACATGCATGGATAATATTAAGACTGAAAGTGTTCCGAAACGAAGAAAAGGTTTGGCAACAACACAACTGATTCTAGAGGTAGCTGCAGATTTGTTTGCGAGAAATGGATATGATGGTGTTTCGGTGCGTGAAATCGCAGAGAAAGTCGGAATTAAAGATAGCTCGTTATACAATCACTTCAAAAGCAAAGCGGAAATCCTTGAAACTCTTTTCGATGATTTTATAAAATATGTTCCCGAGACAAGACCGTCCGACGAAGAAATTGATAAAATGCTTATGCTAATGGAACCGGAAGAGATATTCAAAAACATTGTCTTTCATGTCGGGAAAAGTGTCAGCGGCACTCTTTCAAACACAGTAATGATAATAAGTTATGAAAGATTTCGGAATTCGCGTGCGGCTGAAATGTATTACAAGTATTTGGTAAAGGAACCGGTGGATTACTATGAGCGCCTAATAAATAAAATGATTGAGCGGAAAATGGTTAAACAGGTTGATGCACGTATCATAGCGGAACAGTACAATTATGTTTCAATGGCTCTGACAAAGGAATATATCATGGCACAATACGGACTTGCAGATGAACATGCTGTGGTGGGATATATGGTTAAAACACTTAAATTCTATTGTGGGTTGATGAAAATTGATCATGGTGAGCGTTATGAAAAAAGAGATGACGTATAGGTCCTTACAAGAAAGATATCCCCCATCTGAGCCTTGCAGCTGTGAAACATGTAAATCCTACTGTATTCGGCCAGGCTGGTGGACAGTTGAGGAAGCGACTAAGGCAATTAGAGCGGGCTATGGAAAGCGTATGATGTTAGAGATTTCACCGGAAATGACTTTCGGTGTGCTTTCTCCTGCCTTTATAGGTTGTGAGGGGAGTTGCGCTTTTCAGGAATATGCAAACAACGGCTGCAACTTTATGAAAAATGGTCTTTGTGAACTTCATGGAACAGGCTTTCAGCCACTGGAATGCCGCTACTGTCATCATATTAGAAAAGGTCTTGGTATGATATGTCATGCAGATATTGAAAAGGATTGGCAGACACCAGCAGGACAGGCTTTGGTCAAAAGCTGGATTTTACAAAATATAAAATAGAGTGTTTCCTGTTCTGAACTCAGCCGCCGGAAATAGAATAATGTCGCTAGAAAAGACGCGCATTGTGATTCTTCAAAATAATTGTTTACAATTAAATTTATTCACTGTGATTCAAATCACAGTAATAGTTTATTGGATATTCTAAACTTTGATATAAATACATATTTACCATAAGAAAGGAAGAGGAATCATGAGTGAAAAAGTGATACATCTATCTAAATCCGTATATGAGCTATGCCAACAGTATCCTGAGCTGCCAAAGCTTCTTCATGACCTTGGTTTTACGGATATCACCAAACCCGGAATGTTAGTAAGTGTCGGCCGGTTTATGACACTAGCGAAGGGAGCAGCTGCAAGAAAAATGGATTTGGAATTATTAAAACAGCGGCTAGAGGAGCATGGTTTTGTAGTAATAAATGAATAAGACGATTGTCTGTGTGACAAATTCACTGAATGAAATGTAATATAATGATATAACAAATGATAAATATAGAGTGCGATTGATATAATAATATCATCTCAATACAAGCTTATAGTATAAAAAACTCATTAGATTATGGAGGTAATGATAGATATGAAAAGACAGGTAGGCGTAATCGGTCTTGCTGTTATGGGCAAGAACCTGGCAGAAAATATAGCTGAGAATGGTTTTCAGGTAGCAGTTTATAACCGTTCTTCTTTAAAAACGAAGGAATTGCTGAAGGAGATAGCAGATGAAGTATTCAGAGGTAATCTGGAGGGCTTTTATTCACTTGAGGAATTTGTTGAGTCTTTGGAGATACCACGAAAAATTATACTTATGGTTAAGGCGGGAGATGCGGTAGATGATACGATACAGCAGCTGCTGCCTTTATTGTCTAAAGAAGATGTTATTATGGACGGTGGTAATTCTTATTATATGGATACTATTCGCCGGAGCAAGGAGCTCGAGAAGCTGGGAATACATTATCTCGGTACCGGTATCTCCGGTGGAGAAGAAGGGGCAAGAAAGGGGCCTGCAATTATGCCTGGCGGTAACAAAGAAGCCTACGAGCTACTGGAGCCTGTATTAACAGCCATCTCTGCTAAGGTTGATGAAGAACCCTGCTGTAAATACATTGGTGAAAGCGGTGCAGGACATTTTGTTAAAATGGTTCATAACGGTATTGAATATGCGGATATGCAGCTGATTGGAGAGGCTTATCAGATCATGAAAAAGGTGTTAGGCTTAACACCTGAGGAGCTTTCAAAGGTATTTGGCGAATGGAACCAGGGTGAGTTGAATAGTTATCTGATTGACATCACAGCAGATATATTGAGTAAGAAGGATACTGCAACAGATGGGTATCTGGTGGATATGATTCTTGACGTGGCAGGTCAGAAGGGCACCGGCAAATGGACCGGTCAGATTTCCCTCGACCTTGGGGTGCCTACCCCTACCATTACAACCGCGGTATATGAGCGCTACCTTTCTACGATGAAGCAGGAACGTGTCAATGCAAGTCAAACTTTGAAGGGCCCGAAAAATACAGAGAAAAAATCAGGCGAATTTGTGGAGTCAATCCGCAGGGCTCTGTATGCAAGTAAAATCTGTGCTTATGCTCAGGGCTTTGGCTTAATGAGAGCAGCCTCCGAGCAATTTGGTTGGAAGCTTCCCTACGGCGATATCGCAAAAATCTTTCGTGGCGGCTGTATTATCCGTGCACAGTTTTTAAATCAGATCAGCAAGGCATATGATAAGAACCCGGATTCGGTCAATCTTCTAATGGAGGATTATTTTGCAAAAAGCATCAATGAATATCAGGAGGACTGGAGAGAAGTCATCAAAACAGCTGTTTCCGGCGGTATCAGCATACCGGCTTTCTCCAGCGCTTTGGCATATTATGATAGTTACCGGGCGGCTGAATTACCGATGAACTTGCTTCAGGCACAAAGAGATTACTTTGGTGCACATACTTACGAGCGGATTGACAGAGAGGGAACCTATCATACCACATGGCAGAATTAAAGATAATATGCTTTGAACTCTGACAGAAATGGAGGAATGGAAATGGGCAATGGGAATACAGATAATTTGTCTGCAATTTTAGTAATTTTCGGCGGCACAGGAGATTTAACCAATCGTAAGCTGATGCCTGCTTTATATAACCTGGTCCTTGACCAGCTGCTTCCCGACCACTTTACGGTTGTAAGTGTAGGGCGGCGGGATAAGTCAGAGGAGGAATATCGAAGGGATATCTATGCTTCGATTAAAAAGCATTCCAGAAACAAGCTTGACGAAGCCATTTGGAATAAGCTTCAGGATATGATACACTATTATCAGTTTGATTTTACCAATCTGGAGGGCTATTCGGAACTCAAGGAATATCTTGATCAACTGGATGGAACGGAAGGTGCGGGAGGTAACAGGGTATTCTATCTTGCGGTAGCGCCGGAATATTTTGAGACAATTGTGCAGGGACTCCAAAGCAGTAATATGGCTTCAAAACCTGGTTCCTGGAGTCGCTTAATTATTGAGAAGCCCTTTGGCAAGGATTTAAAGACAGCAAGAAAGCTGAACAACAAAATACTAGAGGTATTCCCGGAACGGGATATCTATCGAATCGATCATTATCTTGGCAAAGAAATGATTCAAAATATTATGGTGCTTCGTTTCTGCAATTCAATCTTTGAATCGATATGGAACAATAAATTCATCGATAACATCCAGATATCCTTGACGGAGAAGCTGGGTGTCGGGACCAGAGGCGGTTATTATGAGCATTCCGGTGCAATGAGAGATATGATTCAAAATCACATTATTCAGATATTGTCTCTGGTAGCGATGGAACCACCGGTCAATCTTAAGACGGATTCCATCCGTACCGAGAAGCAGAAGGTGCTGGAGGCGATCGAGGAAATTACACCGGAGTTTCTCAGGGATAATGTTGTATTTGGCCAGTATGGATCGGGTTTTATAGATGGAAGTCCTGTCATCGGTTACCGGGAGGAATTGAATGTTCCAAAGGATTCGGGAACTGAGACCTTCGTGGCATTGAAGCTGCAAATCAATAATTTCCGATGGGCGGGGACACCGTTTTACATCCGGACAGGAAAGCGCCTTGGAAAGAGCTCTGCTGAGATTGTGGTACAATTCAAGGAGCTACCGAATGTATTATACTTTCAGGATAAGGAGATACAAGAGCCAAACCTTCTAGTGTTAAGAATTCAACCGAATGTAGGCGTATTCTTCCAGTTCAATACGAAGGACTTCACCACGCATCAAGGTATTGTTCCGACCCAGATGGATACCAGCTCCTTCAGTCCGACACAGGGGAATACTCCGGAGGCTTATGAACGCTTGATTTATGATATATTAAGAGGTGATGCAACTCTTTTTTCCCGCTGGGATGAGGTGGAAGCGGCATGGACCGTAGCGGATCAATTAATTCTATATAGGGAATCAAAGATACATGTCTTCCCGATTTATGATGCGGGATCGATGGGACCGATACGGGCATTTGAACTATTAGCCAGGGATGGAAGAAAATGGTGGCATGTTTAGCTAAGGCGATAGAAAGGCATGGTGATTAATATGAATAATTACACTAGAAAAATCTATGATATATCAATGCCGATTACAGGTGATATGCCGGTATATAAGGGCAAGGCGTCGAAGCGGCCGATCATTGCCGTTGAGAGTGATCACAAGACCGGGACATCATACGAGAGTAGTATTAAGATGAATCTTCATACTGGAACTCATCTGGATCGGTCACTTCATATGATCCCAAATGGAGCTACCATGGATTCCCTAAAGCTGGAGGAGCTGGTTACTGAATGCAGAGTTTTGAATCTGACCGAGGTAAAGAACTATATCACAGCAGAGGATTTAAAGGGTAAGGACATTCAGCCCGGGGATTTTGTTTTATTAAAAACAAGAAATTCCTATGAACCTATTTTGGAAGAGGATTTCATATATTTGGAGCAAAGTGGTGCAAGATATCTGGCAACTCTGAAGGTTCGAGGAGTCGGTATCGATGCTTTGGGAATTGAGCGGAACCAGCCCGGGCATGAGACTCATCTTGCTCTGATGGAAATAGGAGCTCATATTCTGGAAGGTCTTCGTCTGGCAGAGATCAAAGAGGACAGATATGAATTAATTGCCCTTCCTCTCTATATTGTAGGAGCGGAAGCGGCGCCGGTGAAAGCCATATTGATTCATGATTAAAAATATCTCAAATCAAATTTGTACAATATAAGAGTAGAGATTTTATTCTCTATTCTCATTTGCTCGTAAACATATGAACCGGAGAAGCTCACAAAGCGTGCTTCTTCCGGTTTTTTATGTTATAATGAGTTTGATTGATTGACGTGATAATACACGATTAATATATATAATAAGGAGAATTTTATGGACAAGGTAATAATAGTTGGTATTGGTGGTTTTATTGGAGCAGCTATAAGATATTTAATTTCTACAGGTACATCTAAATGGTTCGGTAACCAATTCCCTTACGGAACACTTATCGTTAATGTGATTGGTGGCCTAATTATAGGAATTATATTTGAATTATATATGTCTACTGATATCATTACCCCAAATATGAAGCTTTTCCTTACAACCGGTATTATGGGTGGACTTACTACCTTTTCAACATTCAGCTATGAGACAGTCGATCTTTTTAGTAATGGGAAATATATCATCGGAATAATCAATACTTGCTTGAACTTATTTTTAAGCTTCGGTGGAGTTATCTTAGGCAAATTGATAGGTACTAAGTGTATATAAAATTTACTGATTTCTTATTTTGCCTCTTGTCATGAAAATTTTAAGAATTATACATAAAATATTGTAGCAGAATGAAATAATAGCTAAAAAAGACTATGAAAATATACGCTTGTATATTTATTATTTTAATGTTATATTAAAAACGCTATGCAATATAAGAGAAACAATTATTACCAAATTACTTACGAAACCAAAAGGAGAAGAAGTAACTCAATGAATAAGAGAAGGTACGGATTATTTACCGCAATTACCATGATAACCGGAGTTGTAATCGGGTCAGGAATCTTTTTTAAGGCAGATAATGTGCTTGGTTACACGAACGGTAATGTATTACTGGGGATTGTCATATTCTTTGTCGCAGCGATTGCAATTGTATTTGGATGCCTGACTATATCCCAACTTGCTACCAGAACAGATAAACCGGGCGGAGTAATCGCCTATACAGAGGAGTTTATCGGAATTGGACCCTCCTGTGCTTTTGGCTGGTTCCAGACTTTTTTATATCTTCCGACCCTGTCAGCAGTAGTAGCCTGGGTTACAGGTATCTATATCAGCCAATTATTCGGAATCGAATCATCACTGGAAACAACAACACTAATCGGATTAGTAAGCTTAACCGTATTATTTATTATTAATACTCTGTCTGCTAAGCTTGGAGGGTATTTTCAGAATGCCTCCATGGTGATCAAGCTGGTACCGCTGCTTGTAATTGCGATTGCCGGACTGATATTCGGCAAGCCGGGTGAGTTAATCACAGAATCGGCGACAGGCTTTTCAGCTGCAGCTACCGGAGCCGGGTGGATTGCAGCATTTGCGCCGATTGCTTTTTCCTTTGACGGATGGATTGTAGCTACCTCCATCTGTGGAGAGATCAAGAATAGTAAGAGAAATTTGCCCTTGGCCCTAGCGATATCACCACTTGTTATACTACTCGCTTATGTTATGTATTTTGTCGGTATTACCGCTTTACTAGGACCAGAAACAATTATGGAGCAGGGGGATGGCTCTGCATTTTTGGCAGCTACCAAGCTCTTTGGCGATATGGGAGCCAAGGTTATCTTAATCTTTGTTGTTATATCCGTACTTGGAACGGTGAACGGTCTTACCTTAGGCTTTATCCGTATGCCTTATTCGCTGGCTCTACGTAATATGGTGCCGGGTAGTAGCTGGCTTAAGAAGGAGAATGAGAGCTTAAGTGGAATGCCTCTGAATTCCGCTATTTTTGCTTATGTATTATCCTTACTGTGGATGGCCATTCATTATATTACTCAGAAATTCGGTATGCTGGGTGACGTATCTGAGATAGCGATCGGAGTCAGCTATCTGAATTATATTGTACTGTATTTCGCTGTAATGAGACTAGCAAAAAAAGGTGAGATAAAGGGTAAAGTCAAGGGCTATGTGATTCCTATCCTTGCAACCATAGGTTCTCTTGTGATCATATCCGGCAGTATATCACATCCTTTATTTGTATATTATTTCCTTGTATGCTTTTCCATTATTCTGGCAGGCTATGTATATTACAGAATAAACAAAAGCAGAGTGATATAGTAACAAGACTGAAGCTCTCATGAGCCTTCGATTAATCAAAATCAAAAAAGTTACATCGTTAATTTAATGATATAGAAGACGGATAGGCTCCATGCTACAAAGGATGCTTATCCGCCTTTTTTTGTGTGATTTGGAGGAGTTGAATATGATAATATATTCCATTGAATATGTGATTGCTATCACATAGAAATTCCACTATTCGCTATATATTAATATTAAAGAACTAACAAGCGATCTATCATGAACAAGACGAAAAGGGATACTAGGAAATATAATGGTAAAACTACCAATAAAATGATAAGGGAGGAATTGAGATGAGTGAATACATCAATAACAGGGAATATCGGCAAAGGATTTTAAAAGAATTAATCATGGAGTTGCATAACGGCAAAAGTGTAGAAGAAGTAAAGGAACGCTTTGGTCAGCTGATTGAAGGTGTGTCTGCAACAGAGATATCTGCTATGGAGACTGCGTTGATCAAAGATGGAATGCCGGTTACCGAAGTACAGAGATTATGCGATGTTCACGCCGCAGTCTTCAAGGGTTCCATCGAGGAAATCCATCGACCGGAGAAGGAGGAGGATAATCCCGGACATCCAGTCTTCACCTTTCGGGCTGAAAACAGAGCAATCGAACGACTGCTGCGTAAGCAGATAAGACCGGTATTAGGTGAATTTCTACAAGAGGAGAATTTAGAGAGCCACAATAAACTAATCGAGGGAATGACAAAGCTCTGGGAGCTGGATAAGCATTATCTCAGAAAAGAGAATCTGCTGTTTCCGTTCATGGAAAAGTACGGTATTACGGCACCGCCTAAGGTTATGTGGGGTGTGGACGATGAGATCAGAGCCGATATCAAGGAAGTAATCCGATTACTTCAGGAGAATCAGAGCGATAAACTGAAGCTGGGAGAAAAGCTGGAAGCAGTTCTGGGAAGAGTGGAGGAGATGATCTTTAAAGAAGAGAATATACTTTTCCCTATGGTTTTAGAGACCTTATCCGAGGATGAATGGCTTAGGATTGCGAAAGAGAGTGCCGAATTTGGCTATTGTCTGTATGAGCCAAAACAGGAGTGGAAGCCACTTAAAGTAAATGTAGAGGAAAAGGTACAGCTGCAGGGAGAAGCACCCGCAGACAACGGTTATATTAATTTTGAGACCGGACTTATGTCCCAGAAGGAAATCGAGGCAGTCTTCAATACCTTGCCGGTAGATATCACTTTCGTCGATAAGGATGGTGCAGTAAAATTCTTCACTCAGGGTAAGGAACGTATCTTCCCGAGAACAAAGGCAGTCATAGGCAGACAGGTATCTAATTGCCATCCGCCGGCAAGTGTTCATATCGTCGAGCAAATTGTGGAGGATCTGAAATCAGGCAAGAAGGATCATGAAGACTTCTGGATTCGGATGAAAGATAAATATGTTCAAATTCGTTATTTTGCGGTTCGTGATGAGGAGGGAAGCTTTCTCGGTGTTCTTGAGTTTACTCAGGATATAGCACCGATAAAGGCACTCGAGGGAGAAAAACGTCTCGTAGCAGAGGAATGAGAGAATATACTATTTTGGTGGTGTTGAAAAACATCACCTTTTTTTTTTGCGCGAAATCACTCCGCGTGCGAGAGTATGCCAAAGCAGACTCTTGCTATAAAATTTAATTCAAAAATCGTCTGAAAAAGTAATAGACAGATTAAGATTAGGAAACAATGTATTATTGAAGAATTGCGATTAATGTAAAGGAGGATCTATTATGATAATCAAACATAATGACAAATTTCAGGGAAATAACAATGAGCGTCTGAAAACTGCGAAGCCGACGAACTGTGAATGTACTGCAGCCTGGCAAAATTCCGAAACCACTTATAAGGTTGACCAGGTAAATAAACCCTCGTTGGATTGCGTTATTGATGCAAAGGATTGGGTGGATAACGGAAGCAAGTTGTAATATCATCACGCGCGAAGCGTTTATATGGAGGTAAAATATGGCTAAGATTCAAATGACAGTCGATGGTAATACTGCAGCTGCCTATGCCGCTTATGCTTTCACGGAGGTTGCAGCAATCTACCCTATTACACCTTCCTCCGGTATGGCTGAACCCACCGATGAGTGGGCAGCAAAAGGAAGGAAGAACATCTTTGGGCAGGAGGTTAATGTCGTTGAGATGCAATCAGAGGCGGGTGCTGCCGGAGCCTTTCACGGTTCCCTGCAGGGAGGAGCATTGACCACCACCTTTACTGCTTCTCAGGGATTGCTTTTAATGATTCCCAATATGTATAAGGCAGCAGGGGAATTGCTTCCCGGTGTAATTCATGTCAGTGCAAGAGCAATCGCTACCCATGCATTGAGTATTTTTGGCGATCATCAGGATGTAATGGCAACGAGGCAGACCGGCTGTGCGATGTTGGCTTCCGGCTCGGTGCAGGAGGTCGCAGATCTTGCAGCTATCGCACATCTTGCCGCCATCAAAGGAAGATTACCCTTTGTCCACTTTTTTGACGGCTTCCGTACCTCCCATGAGGTACAGAAAATAGAAGTGCTGGAATATCGTGATTATGCTGAACTATTGGATATGGAAGCGGTCAAAAGCTTCCGCGAGCGTGCTTTGTCTCCGAATCATCCGGTGATTCGAGGTACGGCACAGAATTCTGATATCTATTTCCAGGGCAGAGAGGCTGCCAATCCGTTCTATCAGGAAATTGTTCCGATTGTGGAAGACTATATGAAGAAAATGAGCGAATATTCCGGTAGAAGATATGAGCTCTTTGATTATTACGGCGCTCCTGATGCAGAATATGTGATTATTGCGATGGGTTCAGTTACACAGACCATAGCGCAGACGATTGATTACTATAATAATCAGGGTGAAAAATACGGTTTGGTCAATGTGCATCTGTATCGGCCTTTCTCGATGGAGCATTTTCTCAGATCAATACCGGCCACGGTGAAGAAGATTGCTGTTCTCGATCGTACGAAAGAGCCCGGAGCAGTGGGTGAGCCTCTTTATCAGGATGTCTGCAGCTGTTATATTGGCAAGGAGAAGGCACCGATCATAATCGGTGGTCGATACGGCTTGGCCTCAAAGGATACGAACCCCAGTCATATTGCAGCCGTATATCTTAACCTGAAGGATACGAAGCCGAAGAATTTCTTTACCATCGGTATCGAGGATGATGTCACAAAGACCTCACTTCCACCGGTAAAGGAGCTTCAGGTGGAAACTGAAAATTTAACAGCTTGCCAGATTTGGGGTCTCGGCTCGGATGGTACGGTTGGTGCCAATAAGCAAGCAATCAAAATCATCGGAGAAAACTCCGACATGAATGTACAGGCATATTTTGATTATGATTCTAAGAAGTCCGGCGGTCTGACTGTATCCCATCTTCGCTTCGGTAAGAATCAGATCCGTTCGCCCTATCTGGTATCCCATGCCGATTATGTGGCATGCCATAACCAGTCTTATGTAAATAAATATGATTTACTCCAAAGTGTCAAGCAAGGAGGCACCTTTGTACTGAATACCGGATGGGATGAAAAGGAGCTGGACGAAAACCTACCGGATATCATGAAGAAGCAGCTTGCGGATAAAGAAGTCCAGTTCTACATTATTAATGCGGTAGGGATTGCAGAAGAGATTGGACTCGGTAACCGTATCAATATGATAATGCAGGGTGCATTCTTCAAGCTGACAAAGATACTTCATGAGGATATCTATGTGAAAGAGCTGAAAGAAGGTATTCATAAGCTCTATGGTAAAAAGGGTGATAAGGTAGTCAAGATGAATGAGGAGGCAGTGGACAGGGGAATTAAGTCCATCCATCATGTCAAGCTCCCGAAGGAATGGAAGAGTATTGATGTCATTAATTCTACTAACGTAGAAGAACCGGAATTCATCCGTAAAATTATGAGACCAATGTCCGAGATGAAAGGCGGAGACCTTCCTGTCAGTGCATTTACCGGACGGGAGGACGGTACTTTCCCTGTCGGTACCACTGCATATGAGAAACGCGGAATTGCTGTTAATGTTCCGGAGTGGGTCGAAGAGCGGTGTATTCAATGTAATCAGTGTGCTTATATCTGTCCCCATTCCGTAATCCGACCATTCCTTCTGGATGATGAGGAGTTGAAGAACGCTCCGGAGACCTTCGTAACAAAGAAAGCTACCGGACGTAATCTGGAAGGCTATCATTATAAGATACAGATCAGCCCCATGGATTGTACCGGCTGCGGTAACTGTGCCGACGTCTGTCCGGCTAAGGGAAAAGCATTAATCATGCAGCCCATCGATACGCAGCTTCCCACACAGCTTGAGAACTGGAAATTTGCGATGGAGGGTATCGCCTTCAAGAAAAATGTTGCTTACGGTCCTGCTTTCAAGGATAGCCAATTTAAAGCTCCGTTGATCGAATTCTCCGGCGCCTGTGCTGGCTGCGGTGAGACACCTTATATCAAGCTGATCACACAGCTGTTTGGTGAACGAATGATGATTGCCAATGCCACCGGTTGTTCCTCCATCTGGTCTGCTTCTGCTCCCAGTACTGCTTATACGGTTAATAGAGAAGGGAAAGGACCCTCCTGGGCAAATTCACTCTTTGAGGACAATGCTGAATTCGGATACGGAATGTATCTTGCGGTTAAACAGCTTCGGAATAAGCTGGAGCAGAACATGAGAATTCTAAATGATATGAATGTAGAGGAGAAGGTGAAAGAAGCCTTCCATGATTGGATCCACTATAAGGAGGATGGTAAGTCCTCTGAAGAAGCCAGTCGTAAAGTACTGGATGTACTGGAGGATTTTACTTCTACAGATGTAGAAACAATGCAACTGGTCAATGAAATCAAGCAGAACAAGGATTATCTTATTAAACGGTCGATATGGCTGGTAGGCGGTGACGGTTGGGCTTATGATATCGGTTACGGCGGTCTGGATCATGTCATGGCCTCAGGAGAGGATGTTAATGTGCTGGTATTTGATACAGAGGTATATTCCAACACCGGTGGTCAGGCTTCCAAATCGACACCGACGGCAGCTATCGCGAAATTTGCTGCATCAGGTAAGAAGCAGGGCAAGAAGGATCTGGGAAGAATGATGATATCCTATGGCAATGTCTATGTAGCTCAGGTTGGAATCAATGCGGACAATACCCAGTTAATCAAAGCACTTAGAGAGGCAGAGGAGCATCATGGACCATCATTAATTATAGCATATGCTCCTTGTATCAATCATGGTATCAAGGAGGGTATGGGAAGGAGTATGGCTACCATTAAGAAAGCAGTACAAAGCGGTTACTGGCATCTTTACCGTTATAATCCTGCTCTGAAAGAAGAAAACAAGAATCCCTTTGTCTTAGATTCCAAGGAACCCACGGAAAGCTTCCGGGAGTTTATCTTAGGACAGGTACGCTACAACTCACTGACAAAGGAATTTCCTGAGAAAGCCGAGGAATTGTTCCGTCAGGCGGAAATCTTATCAAAAGAACGCTATGCAATCTATCGGCAAATGGCAGCTGCAGAACCGATCAGTATCAACATTGACTGGTCAACAGTAGAATAACGAGACTGCATTATAACAGATGTACGAATAAAGAAGGGGCTGTTTCAAAACATCCCCTTCTTTACATTTGTAATTAGCCTCATTGGTTGCTTCTCATTTTTAACTCTGTTGGTAGGTTTAGAAAGGTCTGGCGGATTTATCCACAAAAAATGGAATTAGAAGCCAGGCATACTATAAATTACATCGAGTTTTGCGACATTATGTACTTATCAACAGTTATTAATATGGTATAATTAAAGTGTCAAATTATACATCATATGTAGTCGTATTCAAACTAGGAAGAAGGGTGGCGTTGCATGGTAGAACATTTGCTTAAGTCCAACATGAGAAATATTCGAACTGAGAATATTGAGGTAGTTTATAATCTTATTTTTAAAAATGCCCTTTATAGCATGGAATGTTATAAAGCGAGTTATGATTTATCAAATCCGAATAACTATTGTATAGTTGAGGATATTACAGATGATGAGGGAGAAGCTGAGAGCTTTCTTCGATTGATGGCAAGAGGAAAAGTATTTCCTGTACATATTAACGACATGGCTATCGATTATTTTACAGAATAATTAAGTCAGATTATATTTGCCATTATGTAATTTATAATTCATAAAAAGCTTGTTAAGCGTATTTTTATGATGATACAAATGTAGCCTTACAAAGGAGACCGGAAGGTTTAAGGCCTAAGGTTTTGGAGTACGTGACAAACATGAATTTTGAGCTACATCATTCATGTACTGTATCATGGACGTAAGATTATGACTACATAAATATGACTAAAAAAAGGCTAATCTTAAAGCTGTTTGTTACGTTAAGTAACCGGAAGGCTAAGAGGTAGCCTTTTTTTGATGCCAAAAACAGTGAGAATGAATAAATCTTACCTTATTTTGATAAAATAGTTAACATGCAATGCTATCAAAAGGAAAGTGGGTGGATTATGGAGGAGAAGATTAATTCAACCTATATCAAGGAGCTGTTTGCAAAAAGTTCAGATATTGTAGTGCGTCCGATCACATTAAATCAGAACGGAATCACCTTATCCATCTTCGGTGTGGATGGGTTAATCAATACAGCTCTTGTGGATGAGGTGATTCTTAATTCGTTGAACAGTGATCAATATCTGGAGAAGTGTAAAACGCAGCGTCAGGTCATGGATTATCTGTTAAGCGGAGGGTCCTATCATGTCTTTACGAAAGAGGAGACAGAGTATTCAAAGCTAATTAAAATGGTTCTCAGCGGTGGACTTGCCTTCTTATTTGATGAGGAATCCAAGGCAATTACATACGATATTCGTATGTTTGAAAAACGTTCTGTTTCAGAACCCACAGAGGAAGCAGTTATTAAAGGAGCGAAGGATTCCTTTATCGAAGTAATGAGAATGAATACTGCCTTAATCCGAAGAAGAGTAAGATCAGAGCATCTTGTAGTGGAGGCTCTTACTGTTGGCACTTTGTCAAAGACAGATCTGTCCTTAATCTATATTAGTAATATTGTTGATATGGAAACGGTTAACAAGCTAAGGGATATCATCTCAAAGATTGAGATTGATAACCTATCAACACCGGCCTTCATTGAAGAGTATTTGGTTGAAAATAAGAAGAGCTTATTTCCACAGATCATGTACAGTCAGCGCCCGGATCGTATCGCTGCCAATCTGACAGATGGAAGAATTGCCCTGGTTGTGGATGGAATTCCCTTTGTATATCTGATTCCTTGTCAGCTTGCCATGCTGATGCAATCACCGGAGGATTATGCAAATCATTTTTATGTGGGTTCTGCTCTTCGGATACTTCGCTATATTGCCATGGTGGTTACACTGTTTCTTCCGGCATTTTATATCGCAGCAACAACCTATCAGAATCAGATGCTTCCGGTGCAGTTAGCCCTGTCAACCCAGGCGGCAAAGCAAAATGTTCCTTTTTCCTCCGCAACTGAGGTTTTGGGACTCTTATTAAGCTTTGAAATATTAATAGAAGCAGGACTTCGCCTTCCAAAGACCGTCGGTACGGCTATGTCCATTTTGGGTGGCATTGTCGTAGGACAGTCTGCCGTTTCTGCCAATATTTTATCGCCTCTGGTTGTAGTGATTGTATCTCTGGCCGGAATTGCAGGCTTCATTGTCCCGAATCAGGATTTAAGCAGCGGTATTCGTGTAATAAGATTTATTCTTGCTGTGATTGCTGCGGTTGGTGGCTTTTTTGGACTGACAGTGGGCATGATTATCTTGCTTACTCATCTTTGCAGTCTTGACAATTATGGAGTAGCATATTTATCCCCTTTTGTTGATGTAGATGAAAGCAATCATAAGGATACCTTGTTCCGTTTTCCGATTAGATACTTTACCAAACGACCTCAGAAAATTGTGCCGAAAAACCGTATGAAGCAAAAGACTACGTCGGGGAAAGAATGACAGTATCACTATCACGGAGGTATTGCAAATGAAACGCTTACTATTTCTTATTCTACCCTTATTATTATGTGGTTGTACACATGATATGAATCGGGAGGAGATAGATGAAATCGATCTTGTATTGGTTCTGGGGATTGATTATGCTGAAGGCGAATACAATATAAGTGCCTTATACTCTACCGGTGGAGGAGCAGATACTGAGAAAGGTGCCGGTTCCGGCAAAGAGCAGGTTACGAAGGGGAAGGGAAGAACTTCCTATGAAGCCTTAGAAGATATGAAGCAGAAAAATAAGAAGAATATTTCACTGGCACAGGCAGGCTCTTTTCTGATTGGTGAAGAGGCGGCAAAGCAAGGAATTGATCGTGCTCTGGATTTTCTTAAGAGGGATGAAACAATCAAGATGGAAGCCTTAGTGTATATTATTAAGGAAATGAAGGCATCTGAATTCATAGAAGAAGGGATCAAAAACAAACAGACGATTCATGAGGATCTGGAGGCGATGGAGCAGAAGCAGAAAGAGCTTTTGACCAGAAATGATAATTCCTTTGTGAATATCCTAAATGATATGGAACAAAGCTATTCCAGTGTCCTAATTCCATATCTGGTCGGAGAAAAATCCGGTATGCTGATCGAAGGCTATGCAGTTTTTGATGAACTAAAGCTGGTGGATTATCTTGACCGGGAAACCTCGGATGGAGTGAATTTTTTTCGTAACATTATAAGGAGCTTTCCGATCTATCTTGATAATGAGGTAAGCCTGGCAGTGTCCTATACTAATACTAAGCTGAAGGCTGATTTAGTGAACAACAACATTACGCTAACCGTTAAGGTCGATTTTGAAACTATGCTGAAGGAGATTATCACTAAGGAAAATATCTTCACACAGAAGGAGTTGCTGCGATTGACCGATGCTCAGAATGAGTATGTTATTTCAATACTGGAGAAGCCGGTGAAATATTCGAAGGCGAACGGAATGGATATCCTTAATCTTGCCCGTATTGTAGAAAATCAAAATGTTAGAGGCTGGAAGGGGATAGAAGGAAATTGGGATCAGCTGATTACAAATATTGAGTATAAATATCAGGTCAGATCGCAAATAACCAAATCCTTTATTTTAGGAAACAATAAAAACAACGATTGAAAAAAATCCTCTCTTTCACTGTGTGGTAACGGAAAAGAAAAGAAACACTCGGTGTAAAGATTGCAGCTTATGGGAAAGGCATGGTTATTATTATGATCTATATATTCGGATTTACCATTATCTTTACTTTGATTAAGCAAAGAGATAAACTTTTGCGATCTAAAAAGAATTTAGTGCTATATTTGTTGTTATCCATCATTGGTTTGGCTATGGGTATTATCTATATGATTAATCCTTACCTGCCCAGCATTTCCTTGATGATGGAAAAATATATGGAATGAGGTGAGAGAATTGAACCGTGAAGTAACCATACGGCAAATAACATTCATGTTTCTGTTTATCTCCATCTCAACGGTGCTGAGGCAGGTTCCTCAGGCACTTGCCTTGGAAGCGGGCAGAAGCGGATATCTGAGTCCGATTATATCTATTGTAGCAACGGTACCCTTAACAGCTATCATCATTTTTTTAATAAAATCCTTTCCGGGTTTAAATTTCTATGAAATCATGGTACAGCTTATGGGATCATTCTTATCTAAGCTAATAATACTGGCTTATCTTCTTTGGTTGTTCTTAGTAACCACAGTTAAAGTTACAAGCTATAGCTTAACCTTGGAATTCACTCTGATGCCGAGAACCAGATCTGATTTCTTTATGACCGTAATGATAGTTTTGGTTTTTTATGCATTGCTGCGGGGAATCAAGACGATATTCCGATTCTCTGAGCTGACGTTGGGTACTATATTTATCCTGTTTGCAATTCTGTTCATCTGTTCCGTTTCAAGAATCAGAACAGATTATCTGCTGCCGGTGTCAACCACAAATCTCCTCAAGACAACTCTGGCTGCGAAGCATGTGGTTACGGTAGGAGGCAATATTATTATCGCCCTGTTTTTTGCGGATAAACTCGGGATATCCATTACGAAATCACAGTTTCATAAGCTGTGGTTCGGAGTATTCACATTTTCCGGTCTTGCCTTTATCCTTACCCTTTTGACCTTTGGGATATCAGGCACAAGCCTGACAGCTAATCTGCCTTTCCCGTTCTACATCACGGTTAAGAGTATTTCTTTATTCAACATATTTGAACGCTTTGAGGTATTGATAACCTTAATCTGTATTCTTTCTGATTATATTGCTATCGCTGTCTTTGTTGTGCTGCTGCTTCGCTGCTTTGAATGGCTGTTCGGACTTACGGAGTGCGAGGTCCTGTACCTGCCTATAGCAATCATCATCTTTTATTTAACCTATTTTTTAAGCAGTACCCAGTTCGAATTGTACTTTCTCTACAGGGTAGTGCTCGTAAATCTGAACTTGATTTTCGAATATGTCATACCTTTGTTTCTTGCATTTCTTTGTCTCCTTATGAGGAAAAGAATTAAAAGTAATGTCAAGAAACAATACTAGTACAGCAACATGGAAGCTGGAGGGGATGACGTTGTAACTATAAAGGACTACTCATATATATGGATATTAAATTCATCGTCGTCATATTTGTAGATGCTGTGATTGATATAGTGTTCTGCGATGGGATCGACAAACTGATAGACGCGGCAATATTCCTTGGTTTCCTGATTCTTTACGGTCTCACAGCGATTCTGATATAGAAATTGTATTATATCATAACAATCGATCCAAATCTCGCTATAGCTTTCTTTTTGGGATTCATCAAAAATCAGCTGCATGCCAAAATGAAGATGGGGAGTACGAATGTTATTTGCATTTTCATTACTGCTGTAGCCGGTTCTGCCAAGATAACCTATTACATCACCGGCTTGGACGATGCTGCCTTCCTTAAGCTCTTTGTTATAGGGAAAGTTCTTGCGCAGATGAGCATAATAGTAATAGCGTTTTTTGTCGAAGCTTCTGATACCGATGCGCCAACCTCCGTATTGATTCCATCCGAGAGCCTCCACATATCCGGATTCAACGGCTATAATCGGTGTACCGATCTGACCCATCATATCATGTCCAAGATGCTTTCTTCGGAAACCATAGCTACGGGAAACACCAAAATCATCAAAATGACTGAAGGGATAATATTTCGCAATCGGAAGATAGGCTTTAAGCCCATACCGTTCCTCCCATACCTTACCACCGGGAGCGGTTGCGTCTGATACTTCAATCCGATAGGTTCCAACCATCCCTCCAAGAACAGCTTCATAAGCCTCGTAATAGTATTTATAATTTTTTATGCCATCGGTCAGTGACTGGATGGTTTCTTTTTTATTTTTCAGCTTATCAACGAGTTCTGCCATATGTTTTTCTCTATATCTTGAAAAATCTCCGCCGTACTTATTACCCAGAATGGCGAGAAGCTCGATCCAGTGAATCTTAACATCTTCTCCCTGAGATTTTATATCATATTCGTATGCATCCGTTAAAGCACAGCTGGATACATCAAAATTTACCCATTTTATATAATCCTTTCCGTTTGCATCCGTTGATACATAGATTGCTGACTCACGTTCGGAATAATTGAATAGATTTAACGATAATAACACTAGAAAAATGATTATTTCTGCAAGAATAATATGCTTTGTCTTAATCGGACGGACCATGATATATTTACTTCCTCATATTTCGCACTTGTAACATTTTATGTTGTCCGTCAGGCATCTATTCCTATTCAAAAATGTCTCTGGTCATTTTTCGATGGAACTTTAGATAGATGTTCACTGAATTCTTACTATAATCATAGGTAGCCAGTATGACTTCTTTGATGTCTTTAATCCCTTTTTGCATCAATTGATTCCTTAACCAGGTCTCGTTTTTTCCGGTACTCTTCAGATTATCGTAGAAAATCTCCCCATCGATAATAACATTTGCTAAAGGCATATTCTGCTCCGGTGTTATATTCATATCGAAAGGAGTTAACGGCCGGTGGACTGCTTTTGGCAGAATACTGACCGTACCGTTAAATTCCAGATATACAGTCTGGATTTCTTCCAAGTCAAAATAACCTTCAAGACGGCAGGCAGCAAGCATCTCATCGATATCAAGCTTAGCCTTCAACAGATTCTTTTCATAAATCTGTCCGTTTTGATAAAGCAAGAGAGTATGTCCTTCGAAGAAGCGGCGAAGCTTTATTGATTTACACGTCATATAAGATATTGCCATGGAGAAAACTGAAAAAATGGCCATAGCCACTAAGGGCTTCCAGAAGCTGTCCGTTGACATCACTGCCATCTCTCCGGCGATGGAGCCTATGGTAATACTGCTGACATAATCGAACATACTAAGCTGTGCCATTTCTCTGTTTCCCATGATTTTAGTAAAGATGAATAAGGCTACCATAGTACCTAAGGCAGATAATGCAATCTCTAAATAATCCATAAAATAATTCCTCCAGATCATTACATATAATTTAAACATAATTTATAATTGATAGGATTGGTTGAAATGAGCAAAAATATAATAATGAATATTTCTGCTGTTCTGAATAGTTAGAAATTTTATAATAAATTAAGATTTACCGACTTGTATATATTGATTAGTAAGGATAAAATAGGTGTCTGAGTAGATGATTGAAATAGAACGTAGAATTCAATTCTGTCAGTCACGACAGAGGCATATGGAGGCCATCATTATGAATGATTTTATTAAACTGGAGCAGGTAAGAAAGACGTATCAAATGGGGGAAGTATCCATTCATGCGTTAGACGGAATAGATTTTACCATTACAGAAGGAGAGTTTGTAATTATCGTAGGACCAAGCGGTGCCGGTAAGACAACTGTTCTAAATATTCTGGGGGGGATGGATACTGCTTCGGAAGGGGCAGTCTATGTGGCCGGCACTGATATTGCGGACTATTCGGAAAAACAATTAACAAAATATAGAAGAGATGAGATTGGTTTTGTATTCCAGTTCTATAACCTGGTTCAAAACCTGACTGCTAAGGAGAATGTGGAACTTGCTTCGCAGATATGCAAAGAGCCCTTGGAGGCGGAGCTGGTCTTAAGGGAGGTAGGCCTTGAAGAGCGGATCAATAATTTTCCGGCACAGCTCTCCGGAGGTGAGCAGCAGCGTGTGGCTATTGCAAGAGCCCTGGCGAAGAACCCAAAGCTTTTATTGTGTGACGAACCAACGGGTGCTTTGGATTATATGACAGGCAAGTCAATTCTAAAACTGCTTCAGGATACCTGTAGAGAACGTAATATGACGGTTATTGTCATTACCCATAATTCCGCGTTAACACCGATGGCTGATCGGGTGATAAAAATCAAAAACGGGAAAGTAACGCAGGTCATTCAGAATGATAATCCGTTATCGGTAGATACCATAGAATGGTAGTGTGAAGAAAGAGCATCTTCACACGGGAAGAAGCTGCATCGAAGATGCAGAATGGGGTGGTAGTGTGAATTATCGATAGCTTCAGATAGGAACTGTATGGAGGAGTAGTTTAACATGAGAAAAAGAGCACTGCGTAAGGATTTTTTTATGGAGATCAGAAAAAGTCTGAATCGTTTTCTCTCCATTTTTTTGATTGTTGCATTAGGAGTGGCCTTCTTTGCAGGGCTGAGAGCTACGAATCCGGACATGCGATTAACCGCTGACAACTATTATGATATCAGCAATCTGATGGATATCCGTGTACTCAGTACACTGGGATTGACTGAGGGCGATGTTAAGGCAATTACAGAGGTTGAAGGTGTGAAAGAGGTCGAGCCCTCATTTTCTACGCATGTAGTATGCGATGTGGACGGAAACGAGCTTGTACTGGAGGTATTATCCGCAACCGAAAAGATTAATAAAATAATGGTATCCGAAGGTCGGATGCCTCGTACGGAGTCTGAAATACTGGTGGATAACTTTTTCGTGACCACCACTGGCTATCAGCTCGGCGATAAGATAAAGATTACCTCCGGCACAGAGGATGATATCTCGGAAACTCTGAAGGTAAGTGAATTTACTATCGTTGGTATAGGCTCCACCTCTTATTATCTATCCTTTCAACGTGGCAGCTCCAGTATCGGAAGTGGTGATGTTAACAGCTTTGTGGTAGTTCTGCCTGAGGTATTTAAGCAGGAAGCTTATACCACCGTTTATGTGACTGTTGAGGATGCTCTGGATATGACCGTCTATACAGATGAATATGATATTCATGTAGAGCAGGTGCTGAAGCATATAGAAGATATTGCGGGGACCAGATGTCAGATACGTTATGAGGATTTATATAATCCTGCTTATGAAGATATCCAGACTGCGAAAGAAGAGGTAGCGGATTCGGCTAAGAAGCTTGAGGATTCCAAGAAAGAGCTTGCAGATGCGAAAGTGAAGATTATAGAAAATGAACAAAAGCTTGAGGATTCGAAAAAGGAAATAGAAGAATCTAAAACAAAGCTCACGGCTTCAAAGAATAAAATAAAAGCATCCAAAGCAAAGCTTGAGACCTCGAAACAGGAGCTTAAGGAACAGAAGACGAAGCTTGCAGCGGCAAAAACTTCAGCTGAAGAAGAATATCAGACAAAGCTAATGCAGCTCCCTTATGCCGGACTTACCGAACCGCAGCTTGCAGCAGCAAAGGCCCAGCTGGAGGCTGGTTATCAAGAGGCGTTGGAGGAGTTTAAAAAAGCGGATACACGTATTAGTAACGGAGAAGCAGAGCTTATAGCGGCAGAGGCAAAGATAAAAGCCGGTGAGAAGGAAATTAAAAAGGCAGAGACAAAGATAGCCGATGGAGAGAGCCAGATAGTCAATGGGGAAAAAGAGATCGAAGATGCCCGGAAGAAAATAGCCGACGGTGAAAAAGAACTTGCCGACGGAGAGATAAAAATCAAGGATGCCCGGGAAGAGATTATCGAAGGAGAAGCTGAGTTAGCAAAGCTTAAGGTGCCTGAATGGTATGTACTTGATCGCAGTAGTATAGAAGCCTATGTGGAATTTGAACAGAATGCGGACCGGATTGGGGCAATCGGTGAGGTCTTTCCTGCGATTTTTTTCCTGGTTGCAGCCTTAATCAGCTTGACAACGATGACACGAATGGTCGAGGAGGAACGGATACAGATTGGTACCCTGAAAGCGCTGGGCTATTCCAAAATGTCCATAGCGTTGAAGTATATTCTATATGCTCTATTGGCAACCCTTGGTGGAAGCTTATTTGGAGCAATGATTGGACTTAAGGTTCTTCCAACCGTCATTATTACTGCATATAAAATCATGTACCGAAATATTCCTGAGGTAATAACGCCCTTTAATGCCTATTATGCAGGACTGGCAACTGTTCTGGCAGTGTTATGTGTGGAGCTCGCTACATTCTTCTCCTGTTATAAGGAGCTTCATGCAAAGCCTGCCAATCTGATGAGACCTCAGGCGCCGAAGGCGGGGAAGAGAGTATTCCTTGAGCGTCTTCCCTTTCTGTGGAATAGACTGAATTTTACCTGGAAAGCAACGATTCGTAATCTGATGCGATATAAAAAACGTTTCTTTATGACAATCTTTGGTATCGGTGGTTGCATGGCACTTCTGCTGGTAGGATTTGGTCTGAAGGATTCCATCTTTGTTATCTACACAAGACAGTTCGATGAGATTATGATCTATGATGCTTCTGTTTCTATTGACAGTGAAGCGAAAGCTGCAGAGGTCGCAGAGCTAGAGGCGACCATTGAGGAAAATGAGGCAATAGCGGATTCTCTTAGAGTTGACACCGGTTCGGTAGATATCAGCTTTATGGGTGAGAGTAAAGCACTAACGATGTATATTCCGGAGGATGTATCGGCCTTCGAGGATTATATTGTATTCCGGGAAAGAGTAGGACATAAAAAGCTCACTCTTGAGGATAACGGAATTCTTCTTACAGAGCAGATTGCAAAGAAGCTTGGTGTGAAGGTCGGCGACACGGTAAGTCTTACAAAAGATGAAGAAGAAGTACAGGTGGCGGTGACCGGCATTACAGAGAATTATATGACTCATTATGTATATATGTCACCGAATTTATATAAGGAGCTTTTTGGAGAGGAACCTGATTATAATGAATACTTCATGCTTATGCCGGGAATGAATTTGATGGGTGAGCTGGCAGCCGGCAATGCTTTGCTGGAACAGCCGGCAGCTTCAGGAGTGTTTTATACGAGCTATTATCAGGATCTCTTATCCAATGTTCTGGTCAGCTTGAATATCGTAGTCTGGGTATTGATTATCTCGGCAGGAGCATTAGCCTTTGTCGTGCTTTACAACCTCAATAATATTAATATCAACGAACGCAGAAGAGAACTGGCAACTTTGAAGGTTCTAGGCTTTTATAATAAAGAGACAGCCTCTTACGTATATCGTGAAAATATTGTATTAACCCTAATCGGTGCTTTATTCGGAGCAATTCTCGGCATTTTCCTGCATCGATATGTAATCACAACCGTTGAGATTGATTTGGTTATGTTCGGACGGAATATCGACACCAGCAGCTTTGTTTACAGTATCCTTTTAACCATTCTGTTCTCGGCATTTGTAAACTTTGTAATGTACTTCAAGCTGAAGAAAATTGATATGGTGGAGTCATTAAAGAGCATAGAATAAAGGAGCGGTGGCAGAAGAGCGGTTGCATAAGACTTACGACATTAATAAAGATGAATCAGTTTCCACATAGCAGACTATGCGTGTAGAAGCTCATTCATCTTTTATCCTTTACTTATCTATTCTGCTCAGATTACTTCGATAACACATCCTCACATTCCGGATGCTCTGAAAACCACTTTACTGCATAACTGCAAGTCGGTTTCACCTTCAGGTCATTGGAACGGAAATAAGCCACTGCAGCCTCCATCAGCTTCCCTGCGACGCCTTGGCCACGGAGAGAAGGATCTACAAAGGTATGATCGAGATTAACGATACCTTCCTTTACCTTGGGAAAGGTCACAACAGCAATCATATGATTGTTGTCATCGTTTAGATATATTTTATTTGCTTCCTGTAAAAAGTCCATTCTATCATCCTTTCATTAACATTATCGGATATCCTAGTTACAAGATATTCCTCATTGCTTTAAGATTATCAAATAATCGTTAGTTTGAAAAGCATTATTCTTAGGTAATTATTCAAAGTCTGATTCTATTCATTAAGATCAATAACGCTTACGGGACAGCCATCACGAGCTTCTTCTGCTCTCTCAAGACAATTCTCCGGGATGTCTCCCTCAATTGCTTGAGAAACATCGTTTTCATTGTAACTGAATACCTCCGGACATACGTCAATACATAAACCGCAGCTGATGCAGCCGTCTTGGTCAACTGATGCTTTCATGTTGTACTCCTTTCAATAATATTATAATTTGTTATCTTTTATTAAGTAAAATCGTGATTTTGTGAATTGTTGAAAAGCTAATTCACTCTTGGAACTTACTAACACAAAATAATGGCTTGCTATGCTAGTATGCGAAGTAACTGAATAAATTATACCAAAGGTTTCCTTGAAATAATTTGATTCATATCACATTATTAATAGAAACTATTAATCATATCGTAAAAGGACAGAACGTTGACATATCTGAAAGAAATAGATACAATTGTTAAGAATAGAATGGGCAGTAGGTTAGGTTTATTAGGAAGGCTAGGAATGAATTTATGATAGAGAAGGAAGAATGGAAGCCGGGAAATATGCTATATCCCATACCGGCAGTCATGGTCAGCTGTGGAAGCGATAAGCATAAAGCAAATATTATTACGATTGCATGGGCAGGGACAGTCTGCAGCAGTCCGGCAATGGTATCTATATCTGTACGTAAGGAGCGTTATTCCTATGATATCATTAAAGAAAGCGGAGAGTTTACAATCAATCTGGTTACCAAAGAGCTGGTGAAGCAGGCAGATTATTGTGGTGTCCGTTCCGGCAGGGACGTCGATAAATTCAAGGAAATGAAGCTGACGAAGATACCGGGGCGAAAGATATCGGCACCCAGTATCGCAGAAAGCCCGGTGAATATCGAATGTGTCGTGAAGCAGATTATTCCCTTAGGAACGCATGACATGTTTATCGGAGAGGTTGTGGGAGTATCGGTGGATAAACAGCTAATGGATGAAAAGGGACGTTTTCATCTGAATAAGTCAGGGCTGATCGTCTATTCCCATGGAGAATATTATGCACTTGGTGAACTTCTCGGTAGATTTGGCTACTCGGTGAAGAAAAAGAAATAAAAGACATACTGAAGGAGTAAGGGGATGTTTTGAAACAGCCCCTTACAATTAATGGGAAATCATTCTAGCTTAATATGCCTGTTCCTTTGAATTAATCATAGTAATCGTTCAGTCGAACCGGCTGCTCCAGTACCTCGCGTCCAACATAAAGTGTTCGGTCAGGCTTGGTCATAATTGCCCACTTAACGAGGCTAATTGTTCCGTTACGTATCTCGATCGCAGTAATACATCTTGGATGCACACAGCTTCCATCATTAAAGTAAGGTGGTTCTCCGGGCTTAGGAAAGACCGGACGATGTGTATGTCCGCAAATCATCAGCTGGTTATATTCTTTCGCAAAATTCATTAGATTTTTCTCTACTGTATTCTTCAATTTCTTATTCTTTGAAGTGCTGGTCGGATCCTTGATTCCGATTAATTCTAACGGTCTCCAGAAATACCTAACAAGAAAACGTGATACTAACCACATAGTATCATTCAAAAAATCCCCTTGATGGCCATGGGTTAAAAAAATCTGACGACTCGTTTTTCGGTGTCTTAGAATGAGTCCCTCCAATATTTGAATCCCCGGAAATAGGGCCAGCTCCGCGTTTATACTATCACAATAGAAGGAGTTGCATCTTGTCTTGGTGTACTTTGGATCTCTTTTCACAATATCGTGATTTCCATAGAGCATGTGGAAACGATTATCTTGATAGAAGAGTGACATAAGCCAATACACATCACTGTGCGCCGCTATGATATCTTCAATCGATCGGTTTTCCCACAGTTCATCACCATCACCGAGTTCAATATAGGTAAAATCATTTTCATAATAATAGTACAGGGCAGCGAAAAAAAGATTCTGATTTCCGGAAAAATTATCTCCCCAGCTGCTGTTTCCCCTATGACAATCACTCATGATAACAATACGGGAGCTTTCATCAAAGGGAATTATCTTTGAGTTAGACAGAACCTGAGATAAACGTTTTGATGTAGACAAGAGCATTCACTTCCTTATTGTTTTATGATCATTTCAAATACTTTTTGATTGTGTTATAAGATTCAAATACAGCCTTCGGTTTACCGATATCCAATATACGACTGTACATAGACGGGGATTCCAAGCGTAATATTTCGAGCTTATCTAAGGTATCGGTATAAGCCTCTGTCAGATAATTATAAGAATTACAGAAGGCTTCGTTATTGTGCTGCATAATAAATTCGGTTAAGGCGGTTCTTGTGATTGGTTGCCTTGTATGAGGCTTATCGAAACGTACCTTAACGCGGTTACCTTGCTGCGTATACTCATTATCCTTATAGCCGGCCTTTCGGAGAGCCTCTGCGAAGGCACTTGCCATACGTCGGTCATATAGGTCCAATACGATGTCCATGGATAACTGGGAGGGCTTAGAGAATTCACCAAGCTTAAAACCGGTAAGCCACCAATGATAACCACTCCGGGTAAAAAGTATATTACCGTCTTTACGAAAGACGTAGGACATATTGATGCAATCCTGATCCTTAACGCAATGATAAAAGGTACCGTTAAATACTCCAGGAATATCCAGATCCAATCCGGTCGTATAGTAAATACCTACCTCACCCCCGGTGTTCATTCCATACTGGCCCTTCCAAAATTCAATCAGCCATCGTCTTCCGTTATATTGAAAACGGATTGGTTCACAATCTATAATCATGCTTAAGGCGGCACTTGCCTCGTCATATAACCTGCAGTAGCCTAGTTCCCTCTGCCATGGATACATAAGTGAATAGAATATATCCTGATAAGGCTCATACGTAAAGCCGAAGGGTTCTATTTCCTGATTTAGCTCGGCAAGACGTTCCGCATCATTACCTATGATCTCTGTAACGGGACGTACCACTTCCCTTTTACTTTTCTTCTTTCGTTTAAAATAAAATACCATGGTTAAACCCAGAAGAAGTATAATACCGACGATTGTTAACAATAATACATTTTCAGAGACAAAGGTTACTAAACCGGTCATGAGCAGCATCAGATTAACTGTAAACGGAATCTGCATGATATCAGCTCCTTTCCTAATGTTATATATCATAATATTCAGGGAAGGTTGCGCATGTTCAAGGAAATAATGATTGACATCTTATCAGTTAGGGGTATAATTTATTGAAGTTAAGTTTAGAAAGGATGATAGAAGATGAGTGATTGTAATAATAATTGCAATAGCTGTGCATCGAAATGTGCGGATCAAAAGCCGAAGAATGACTTTGCAGTTGACGCCCATGAGCTTAGCAATATAAAAAAAGTAATCGGTATTGTAAGTGGCAAAGGTGGCGTAGGTAAATCCTTAGTAACCTCCTTAATGTCAGTTAATATGAATAGAAAAGGTTATAATACCGCAATATTAGATGCAGATATCACGGGACCCTCTATTCCGAAGGCCTTTGGTCTGACAGAGAAGGTGTCCAGTAATGAGATGGGAATCTTCCCTGCAAAGACAAACAGCGGAATTGAGGTTATGTCGATCAACCTTCTTCTGGCTAACGAGACAGACCCGGTGGTTTGGAGAGGTCCCATTATCGCAGGTACAGTAAAGCAGTTCTGGTCTGATGTAATCTGGAATGATGTGGATTTTATGTTTGTGGATATGCCTCCGGGAACCGGTGACGTTCCCTTGACCGTATTCCAATCCTTGCCGATTGACGGGATCATCATCGTGACCTCCCCTCAGGAGCTGGTTTCCATGATTGTAGGAAAAGCAGTAAAGATGGCGCAGATGATGAATGTTCCAATTCTTGGACTTGTTGAAAACATGTCTTACTTTGTATGTCCGGACTGTGATAAAGAGTATCAGATATTCGGCGAGAGCCATATTGAAGAGACAGCTGCCAGATATAATATTCCTCTGACAGCGAAGCTCCCGATTAACCCCAAATTAGCTGCTGCCTGCGATCGTGGTATGGTTGAGCTATATGAAGGTGATTGGCTTGATCCGCTGGCAGATCGCTTAGAGAAGCTGTAGAAAACAGAAGATAAAGAAGCTATTCTTGCTATGGATGTTCGTTATTCGAATGATAATAATGTTAAATAAAAAAGTATTGGATATGAAATAAAAGAAGTACTTGAACTCCTGAGTGATTGAATGGAGGAGGTTCATAGTACTTCTTTCTAGTATAAATCATTGCAGGATACGGATCGCAGCTTCAAAGCCGGAGGAATAATGCAGTTCATAATCCTCCGTAATAAATACGGCATAAGTATCCGGTAGGCTTTCAATCAGCCTCAAGCCTTTTTCTAATCCAAGGGCAAAGCAGCTGGTAGAAAGACCGTCTCCATCAACCGACTTTGGGGAAATAATCGTAACGGAGATAAGCCCATTATCATATGGATAACCGGTTTTAGGATTTAGGATATGATGATAGACTTTACCATCCATTTCAAAAAAGCGTTCATAGACACCGGAGGATACCACAGATCGGTCAGAGATTTCCATCGTAGCAATCGTTTCGTTTCGATCGGCATAAGGCTTTTGAATTCCAATATGAAACGGTGAGTGATCCGGTTTGCTACCAATACATAAGACGTTTCCGCCCAGATTTATAATGGCACTATTTACACCGTTGTTCATCAGATATTCCTTTACTCTGTCTGCAATATAGCCCTTTGCGATTGCACCCAGATCGATTTCGATCCCCTCCTTTGCAAAAGAGATCTCATGGCCAGATAATTGAATATATTTATAATCGATCAAGGATAATGCCTGCTGCAAATTCTTTTCGTCGGGAATTGATGGTTCTGGGGATTGGAAGTCCCAAATTGAAGTAATCGGTGCAACGGTCAGATCAAAGGCACCGTCGGATAATCTGCTGTATGTTAATGCATGACGAAAAATATCGGACAGTTCCTCGGATAAGGAGTAGGTAAGCTGCTTATCTGGTACCTTAGGAGCCAATCCATGATTGAGCTGATAGAGTTCGCTGGTATCTCTGGTACGTGAGAAGATGGCTTCGTACTTCTCAATTAAATCAAAGGAATCGTCTATCAGAGCCTCCTCTTGTTTATCATATAGATTTATTGATACCACGGTATTCAGAAGAAATTCAGATTTGGAGAGATACTCCGAATCCTTTAAAGAGGGTATTCCCTGTTCGGCCGGGGTGCCTGGACTGCAGCTAAGGGAATGAAAAGGAAGTATCCATATCATAAGAAGCAAGAGCAGTGTTTGATAGAATTTTATGTTATGACCAAATGCCTTCATGGATGGAGTACCTTTCCTGTTTTTCATCAATTATAAGGAAATGATTTACAATTGTCAAGGCTGCAGATTTCTAAAATAGATATCATTTAGGTTGCATTTCTAACCGAAATAGTGACTTTTTTCTTGACAGGAGATTATGTTACTATATAATATTCATATACGTAAGAACCTGTTTGTTAGGTGATTTTGAAATAAATGGTAAGGTTAGAATGGAGCTTTTATGATAAAGAAGAATGATATTATTTTGATTGGCGTGATATTGATTCTCGGACTTGCCGTCATCGTCTTTATGAATTTGACGAAGAAAGAGGGCAGTATGGTTGAGATTACCGTCGATGGTGAGGTTTATGATACCCTGTATCTGATGGAGGATACCTCCTATACGGTTAAGCTGGAGGATGGTTCCTATAATACCTTTGAGATTAAAGAGGGTTATGTGGATATGCTGGATGCCAGTTGTCCGGATAAGTTGTGTGTGAATCAAAAGCACATCCACTATAATAATGAAACTATCGTATGCAGACCTAACAAGGTTATCCTTCAAGTTATTAGCCCAGAGAATAGCGATGTAGATGCCATTGCGAACTAGTACCACGGACAAGTAAGCGAAGGATACCATTCAGTAATTACAGGGAATGGATTTGTTTACTGATAAAGGAGACAGAATGAAGTCAAAAAAAGTTGCAGTCTATGGATTGCTCGTAGCACTTGCTTTTATATTAAGCTATATTGAAAGCTTATTCCCATTATCAATCGCGATACCCGGCATCAAGCTTGGACTAGCCAACCTGGTTGTTATTGTAGCAATCTATAAGCTGGGAGTGAAGGAAGCCTTCACCTTATCCATGATCCGAATTATTCTGGTGGGTTTTACCTTCGGGAGTCCTTCCACGATGATGTTTAGTCTGGTTGGCGGTTTACTTAGCTGGCTGCTCATGGTAATCTTTCAAAAATTAAAAATATTTAGTATGGTCGGTGTAAGTATTATTGGTGGAATTGCACATAATATAGGACAAATCATTGTCTCCATTTTGGTGTTGGAAAACATAAATATCATTTATTATTTGCCATTTTTATTGGTATCCGGTGTGATTACAGGCGGATTAATAGGTATTCTGGCGGCGATTATTATCAAGAGATTAAAAACTATGTAAAAAATTAAAAATACTTTTAGTAGTTCGGTACTCTTGAATAATTTGTCCATTTATGGTATTATTCTCTAGTAGTGTTTATTCGGAAATTTTCGTTAATGTATTTTAAATTTCCGACAAATATAATAATTACAACTAAAACAGGGAGGACAGATTTATGAAAAAAGTAATATCAGCATTATTAGTTTTAGTAATGGCATTTGCTTTGACAGCATGTGGAAGTAAAACAGAGGGGTATGAAATTGCTCTTATCACAGATAAGGGTAACATTGATGACAAGTCATTCAACCAGGGTTCATGGGAAGGTGTTGTAGAATTTGCAAAGGCAAATAATAAAACACACCAGTACATTAAGCCGGAAGAGGCATCGGATGCAGGTTATCTTGCAGCGATTGACAATGCAGTAACCAGTGGAGCAAAGGTTGTCGTAACACCCGGTTTCTTATTCGAGGTTCCGATCTACGAAGCACAGACTAAGTATCCTGAGGTTAAGTTCATTCTTCTTGACGGAGCACCTCATACTGCAGATTATAGTGATTTTACTATGAAGAGCAATGTAGCAAGCGTTATGTATGCAGAGGAGCAGTCCGGTTACCTTGCAGGCTATGCTGCTGTTAAAGATGGCAACACAAAGCTTGGTTTCATGGGTGGTATGGCAGTTCCTGCAGTTCAGGCCTTCGGTTATGGCTTCCTCCAGGGTGCGGAAGCAGCTGCAGCTGAGCTTGGTTTAGCTGATGGTTCCGTTACTGTAACTTACCATTATACCGGTGACTTTGCTGAGACTGATACCAACAAGGCTACTGCTAAGACCATGTATCAGGAAGGCACACAGGTTATTTTCGCTTGCGGCGGTTCTGTAGGAAAGAGCGTTATGGCTGCAGCTTCCGAGTCAGGTACCAAGGTAATCGGTGTTGACGTTGACCAGAGATATGACAGTGATACCGTTATCACTTCTGCAACCAAGGGTCTTGGTGCTTCTGTAGTTGCAGTTCTTGAGGCTATCTACAAGAACAACAGCTGGGATACCTTTGCTGGAAAGACAACTTATTTCAACGCTTCTAATAGCGGTGTAAGTCTTCCTACCTCAGTTATCGGCGATGACAAAGCAGACGCATTTGACAGATTTGCATCCTTTGATAAGGCAGCTTATGATGCTGTATTTGCTACTCTTGCTGATGGTTCCGTAGCTCCTGTAAGAACATTTACTGTTGCAGATCCTAACGGTTATGCTACAGCAGAAGAGCTTACAACTAACCTTAAGCTTGTTAAGGTTGCTGTAACAACCAGACAGTAATTAAGTATTCCGGGCTATTAGATGTCGCTTGACGGCAGGTAAATGTTAGTATCTGTATAATGGCCTGAGCCTTACGTAAGTAAACGTATTTTCGGGGGAAAAGGCATCTACCTTTTCCCCCTTTCCATTCAGAAGGTCAGAAGCCGATGAACGGTTTATCTGTTTTAAATTGTATTATTGTCAGATCACTTCGGTTGCTCTGATATAGTTTGTACATTTTTATAAATAAGATTATGGTGAGGTAAACGTGGAAAATTATATAATAGAAATGCTTCATATAACGAAAGAATTTCCCGGAATTATTGCCAATGATGATATCACTCTACAACTTAGAAAAGGCGAAATTCATGCACTGCTGGGAGAAAACGGTGCGGGAAAATCTACCCTGATGAGTGTTCTGTTCGGTTTATATCAGGCAGAAAAGGGAGAGATTAAAAAGAATGGAGAGGTTGTTAAGATAAGCAACCCGAATGATGCCAATAGTCTTGGTATCGGTATGGTACATCAGCATTTTAAGCTGGTAGAAATATTTACGGTTCTTGAGAACATCATTCTTGGCGTTGAACCGAATAAGATGGGGTTCCTTCAAAAGAAGGAAGCAAGAGATAAGGTACTTGCATTAAGTAAAAAGTATGGGTTGCAAGTAGATCCCGATGCTCTGATTGAAAAAATTTCGGTTGGTATGCAGCAACGTGTAGAGATCTTAAAGATGTTATATCGAGAAAACGATATTCTTATATTTGACGAACCGACTGCTGTCTTAACACCGCAGGAGATTGATGAGCTCATGGAAATCATGAGGGGCTTCGCAAAAGAAGGTAAATCAATCCTGTTCATTACACACAAACTAAATGAGATTATGTCGGTTGCCGATCGCTGTACTGTACTTCGTAAAGGTAAGTACATCGGTACTGTTGAAATAAAAGATACCACAAAAGAAGAGCTTTCTAAGATGATGGTAGGACGAGACATCAGCTTTACTGTTGATAAGAAGGATATTACAGCCGGTAATATTGTCTTGACTGTGAATAATGTGACAGTTCCTTCCAAAACCAGCAAAAAGAATGCAGTTAAGAATGTATCCTTCGAGGTGAAAGCAGGAGAGATTGTATGTCTTGCAGGGATTGAGGGCAATGGTCAGTCAGAATTGATCGCGGCTTTAACCGGTCTGGAAAAGATGAGCAAGGGAGAGATCACCCTGTTAGGTAAGGATATCTCCAAAGCCTCCATCCGTAATCGTTCGAAAGCAGGTATGAGCCATATTCCCGAGGATCGTCATAAATATGGACTGGTTCTGGATTATTCCCTGGAAGATAATATTGTACTACAACGATATTGGCAATCCGACTTCCAGAAGAATGGCTTTATTAAACGTCCTGAAGTTCGTAAATATGCAGAAAAACTAATTAACCAATATGATGTCAGAAGCGGTCAGGGTGTAATAACCACTGCCAGAAGTATGTCCGGCGGTAACCAACAGAAAGCAATTATTGCAAGAGAGCTGGATAAAAAGCATGAGCTGTTGGTTGCAGTACAGCCGACCCGTGGTCTGGATGTCGGTGCGATAGAGTTTATTCATAAGCAATTAGTCGGAAACCGCGATCAGGGTAAGGGTGTATTATTAGTGTCCTTGGAGCTGGATGAGGTTATGAATGTCAGTGACCGTATCCTAGTTATGTATGAAGGTGAAATTGTAGGAGAGCTTGATCCGAAGCAAACCACAGTACAAGAGCTTGGTCTCTACATGTCCGGTGCAAAACGCAATGTAGGAAAGGAGAACGAACATGCGCAGTAATAAGTTTTCAGTTAAGAGTATTACAAAGACCAAAGGCTTCTCCTCCTTTACAGCAGCACTTTTAGCAATCGCTTTAGGATTATTATTTGGTTTTATTATCATGATTGTTGCCCTTCCTGCGAATTCCCTTGCCGGCTTTGGAAGAGTCCTGTTTGGAGGCTTTTCCAGACTTGGTGACGTGCTCTACTATGCAACTCCGATCTTAATGACCGGTCTGTCCGTTGGGTTTGCTTTCAAGATGGGCTTATTCAATATCGGTTCCTCCGGTCAATATACCATGGGTATGTTTTTTGCTATATATGTCGGCTTTATGTGGCCGATGCCCGCATCCATTCATTGGCTGGTATGTGTACTGGCAGGCTTAATCGGCGGAATGATCTGGGGCTTTATCCCCGGTATCCTTAAGGCATTATTTAATGTAAACGAAGTAATCACCTCGATTATGTTCAATTATATCGGAATGTACCTTGTGGATATGCTTGTTCAAGGAAATTCAGTTATGTATGTATCCACGAAGACAAGAACTGCTTATCTGCCGGCATCGGCACAGATACCTTCTCTTGGTATTCCTTATTCCAATGCTAATATAGCAATCATTATTGCGATTGTCATTGCAATCTTATTGCATATTACATTAAATAAAACTACCTTTGGCTATGAGCTCAAAGCAACCGGCTTCAATAAGTTTGCCAGTAAATATGCCGGTATGAGTGATAAGAGAAATACCATTTTGACCATGGTAATTGCCGGAGCTCTTTCCGGACTTGGCGGTGCATTTGCAATTCTCGCACCTTCAACGATCGCAGGAAGCAGTATGACCTATGAGCCCATCAGTGTCATCGCCTCTGCAGGCTTTAACGGTATCGCGGTTGCATTGCTTGGTTTTGCGAATCCCCTTGGTACTATCTTCTCTGCAATATTCATATCTCACATCGGAAGAGGCGGTACTTTAGCCAGCTTACTTGGATATAAGCCGGAGATTATCGATGTTGTTATCGCGGTAATTATCTATTTCTCATCCTTTGCTTTAATTATGAATGCTGCTTTTGCAAGATTTATAAAGCTTAGAAGAGAGAAGAAGCAAGACGCTCAGAAGCCGGTTGACAATTCTAATAAAGGTAAGGAGGCGTAAGAATGGATACTTTATTTTATTTGGTTCAGAATATGCTTCCTGTAGCAATTCCATTGCTGTTAGTAGCACTCGGAGGTATGTTTAGTGAGCGAAGCGGTGTCATTAATATTGCATTGGAAGGTATCATGTTATTTGGAGCATTCTTTGGTTGCCTCACGGTATATTTTATTCAGGGAACCGGTATGCATCCTCAGGTTGTATTACTTATCGCTATGCTGGTAGCTGCTGTTGCAGGAATTCTTTATTCAATGCTTCTGGCTTTTGCCGCAATTAATATGAAAGCAGATCAGACGATATCCGGAACTGCTTTAAATATGTTAATCCCAGCTGTTATCTTACTTTTCGCTAAGATGAAGTTCAACAGCGATGGTATCACAACTGATATCAACTTCTACATGAGAGAGGTACCGGGCTTAAGTAAGCTTCCTTTACTCGGAGATCTTTTCTTTAAGAATACCTATATTACAGTTTATATTGGTTTCGCATTGTTAGTTATCTCTGTCATTATCTTCTACATGACAAAGTTCGGACTTCGTCTACGTGCCTGTGGAGAGCATCCTCATGCTGCAGACTCCGTTGGTATCAATGTACATCGTATGAGATACTATGGAGTAGGCTTATCCGGTATCCTCGGTGGTGTTGGTGGTTTCTTCTATTCGGTTGGTGTCATGGATGGTAATGTAAACGGGCATACCGGCGTAGCCGGCTTCGGTTTCCTTGCTTTGGCGGTAATGATTTTTGGTCAGTGGAAGCCCTGGAGAATATTTTTTGCTGCATTGTTCTTTGCATTCCTAAGAACTCTTGCTTATTCCGTGGCATTAATTCCGTTCCTGCATAAGCTGGAACTCAATCAGGCCTTTTACAAGATGCTGCCTTATATCGCAACCATGATCGTTCTTATCTTCACCTCTAAGAAATCAAGAGCACCGAAGGCAGAGGGTATTCCTTACGATAAGAGCACTAGATAAAAAAAGCTTTTGTAAACAAAAGCTTTGGGAAGAACTGCGAAGTTCGCCCATTAGAGCAAACTCCTTGTTCTTCCGGGCATATCCAAGTTTGTGACTGCGTAATCAAAGTGTGTAAAATACACTTGGCCCAAACTTATTATAGGAAAGGTATCCAAGATAACATGGCTAAATTATATTTTAAATACGGTGTGATGGGAAGCTCTAAGACAGCCCAGGCATTAATTACGAAGTTCAATTATGAAGAACGGGGAATGAGAGTGTGGCTGATTAAGCCGCAAATAGACAGCAGAGACGGTGTAGGAGTATTAAAGTCCCGTGCGGGATTGTCTTCGCCCGCTTATGTATTTCCACCGGAAGAGGATATCTATCAAAGCTTTCAAAGGCTGGCATCGCAGGTTGACGTTATCATCGTGGATGAAAGTCAGTTTTTGTCCGAGGAGCAGGTAGACCAGTTGTCCATGGTGGTCATTGATTATAATATTCCTGTACTTTGCTTCGGCCTTCGTGCTGATTTTCGTACTAAGATGTTTCCCGGCAGCAAGCGCCTGATGGAGATAGCAGATTCGATTACCGAGATTAAGACAATTTGCTCCTGCGGCAGAAAAGCAACTGTGAATGTCCGACTGGATCAGAACGGAAAGATTATCACAGAAGGCGAACAAATTCTAATCGGTGGTAATGATTGTTATACTGCCATGTGTTATCAATGCTTTATAGAAAAGCAAAAAAAACAACGAGGCGGAATGTAAATCACCGAAGTAAAATGATAATTGGCTCCTTTCACCATACATGCTGTAAATGCAATGTTAGTGATAAGGAGCCTTTTAATTCATGACAAGTGAATTGAAATACCAAAGTATCTTACAGTCTGCTTAATGAAGTAGGAGCTTTCTATTTTTAATGTAGTTCTAATGCGAGGTTTACCGTTTGATGTTACAATATTTGTATATGGATGAAATGTGATTAATTCTATAAAATATTCGGAAGGTGGGTTTTCATTGGGATTTTGGAATAAGAAAGATGATAATTTGGAGGAAGAAGAGGTTAGTTTTAAGTTAAAATGTAAAAGGTTATTGATTAAGCTACTGATAATGTCAGCCATAGGTCTGATTTATGCGGGAATTGGATTCTTAATCGCATACCTGATTGCCAGTCGTAACAATTATAAGCTTCAGGATGCTGCTTTTAGCGCCGGCTGTATTATAGCTGTTCTGGGGCTTTTTATGATGATGGCTGGAAATCCCTCCGGTGCTGGTCTAAGCAGCTGGGGTTCGAGAAATGCGACTGCAGCGAATCATTGGCTATTGAATGTTACCTTACAGGAACGGGAGAGCACCAATTATTATAGGAACTTTCGTAAGCATGCAGTGACAGAATTCACAACAAATCGATTCTCTTTTATATTAGGCGGTATTTTTCTTGCAGCATTCAGTATTTTGTTTTTATAAATGTAGCTATAGCTACAACCGTGGTCTCCGATTGACGATATAATGGGTACAACAGTTGATAAAACGAATTTAAAAGATAAAGAGATATAGAACATAACATTGTTCATTTTGAATCGTCGATGGAGGATATATAATGATAAGAAAAATAATTAAGATTAACGAAGAATTGTGCAATGGTTGTGGCTTGTGTGTAAATGCCTGCCATGAATCGGCTATTAGTTTGGTAGATGGAAAAGCAAAGCTACTTCGGGATGATTATTGTGACGGACTTGGTAACTGCTTGCCGGTATGCCCGACGAATGCAATCTGCTTCGAATATAGAGAAGCTTTGGAATATAATGAAGAAGAAGTAAACCGTAATATCGAGATGAAGAAGACGGGATGTCCGGGATCCAGAGCAATGAGCTTACAGAGACAGGAGGCGCAGTCAGCTGCCGCACATACACCAACCGCAGCTCCGACTTCCGCACCTTCCATGTTAAGACAATGGCCGGTCCAGATTCAATTGGTACCCCCGAACGCTCCCTATTTCCAGAATGCTAATTTATTAATTGCTGCAGATTGTACCGCATATGCCTTCGGTGATTTTCATCAATTTATGAAGAATAAGATAACCTTGATTGGATGTCCTAAGCTGGATGAGGTGGATTACTCTGTTAAGCTGACGCAGATATTAAAAATGAATGATATTAAAAGCCTGACAGTAATCCGTATGGAGGTTCCTTGTTGCGGTGGCATCGTTCACGCTGTGAAGACAGCAATGGCGAACAGTGGTGTGATGATTCCCTGGAGAGTAATAACCATTAGTACGGACGGTGCTATTCTGGAGGATTAATCCTTTCGTAAGAAAAACGAATTTAGATTAATATATATGATTTTTGCCTGCTGAGCTTAACTGATTAGCAGGCATTTGTTTTGCATTTCCGGTAGCAGATGGAGTTCTGTGACATATCTTTATAGTATCAAAATAAGTGGAAAGCATCAATGTGAATAGAGGATTCTCGTTAATAGATATCTTTATTTTAAGCTGTTTAACAGCCGCTTGCTTATCACATGATACTTTGTACAGGAGGTAGTTATGGAAGAGGATAAAAGCTACCGTATGCCCCTGATTGGGGATATGGCACCTGCCTTTCATGCGATAACAACCCAGGGAGAGATAGACTTCCCACAAGATTACTATGGATGTTGGGTTGTTCTGTTCAGTCATCCGGCAGACTTCACCCCGGTATGTACCACAGAATTCATGACGTTTGCATCCCTGATAAATGAATTCAAAGCTTTGAATACGGAATTGGTAGGCCTTTCTATTGATTCAATCTATTCCCATATTGCATGGCTTAGAAAGATAAGAGAATTAGTATGGAAGGATATTAAGCATGTGGATGTAACCTTTCCGTTAATTGCGGATATTTCCATGGATATCGCAAAGATGTATGGGATGCTGCATCCGAATAATTCAACGACAGCAACGGTTAGGTCAGTATTCATTATTGATCCGACCGGAATGATTCGAACGATTCTTTACTATCCGGCCTCCACCGGTCGTAATATGCAAGAGATTATGAGAATTATCATGGCATTACAAAAGGCAGATTGTGAGAAGATAGCAACTCCGGCGAATTGGATGCCCTGCGATGACGTGATCCTTCCACCACCGGGTACCTGCGGAGCCGCTCTGGAACGAGTAGAGCGGACCTGCGAAAACCATTATTGTCTGGACTGGTTCCTCTGCTTCAAGCAGTCAGGCTGCATGCCCTGTGATAACAATGAGCCGGAGGTCTTACCATATCCATCCATGTATCCAAGCAGAAACAGAAGGAATTATCGCATTCCGTAGCGAGGCAATACCAAAATCTGCATACAGATTTTGGTAATACATAATAACAATTTTGATTGAAGGATGAATAGAATTGTGGTAGAATAGGCAAACGGATGTAGAAAACATCCCTCAGAATATACTTTAGGAAAGCTTGGTAGGGATACGGTATGAAAAATCAAAAGCACAGTACGGCAGCGAAGATAGCATTATTTGTAGCAACACTAATCTGGGGTAGTTCTTTTCTTGTAGTAAAAAATTCAATGGATGTAATGCAGCCTCATATGCTGTTAGCCTTTCGATTCACGATCGGAGGTTTTCTACTTTGCATCTTTTTCCATAAACGATTAAGAAAACTGAATAAAGAATATTTTATCAAAGGCGGTATTCTAGGTACCTTGCTTTTTATCGCCTATAGCCTCCAGACCATTGGCATAACCGATACTACACCCGGTAAGAATGCTTTCCTGACTGCGATTTACTGTGTGTTGGTCCCTTTTTTCTTCTGGCCGGTGGATAAGAAAAAACCGGATAGTTTTAATATCCTTGCAGCCTTCATTAGTATTATTGGTATTGGACTGGTATCCTTGAATGGTGACCTTACGATACGAATGGGAGACGGGCTGACTCTGGCCAGCGGTGTTGTTTATGCGATCCATATTGTAGCAGTAGCTAAATTCTCCGGCAAGAGAGATCCAATCTTATTAACGATCTTACAATTTGGATATGCAGCAATCTATTCATGGATCATAGGCTTGATATTCGAGGATATTCCAACCAATTGGAGCAATGATTCGATTGTCGGACTTGTGTATCTTGCGGTATTTGCTACCGCTGTAGCGCTGTTGTTACAGAATGTCGGTCAGAAATATACTCATCCGGCTCCGGCAGCGATTATTATGAGTTTGGAATCTGTCTTTGGAGTATTGTTTTCCGTTATGTTCTATCACGAAGTGATTACTATTCGCTTATTCATCGGCTTTTGCTTTATCTTTATCGCAATTATTATATCGGAAACGAAATTGAGCTTTCTGTTTAAAGCGAAAAGTATAACCGAGAACACTCTTGATTTGGTTCTGACAAAGGATTTGGTCATTACCGAGGAGGTAAATACTTCAGAATAGTATGAATCAGAAAAGAGGTTGTTATAAACAACCTCTTTTCTGATTAAACTAATAAATATTTCTGAATAATCTCTGTTACACCGTCTTCGATACAAGTTCGTTCCGTTACAGTATCAGCAACAGCTTTTACGCTATCCATTGCATTCTGCATTGCTACACCAAGGCCTGCTCGCTTAAGCATCGATATATCATTTTCTCCGTCACCTGCGGCGACTGCATCCGATGTAGATTTCCCAAATAGGTTGCATATATATTCCATTCCTAACCCTTTGCTTGCATGAATTGAGGTGTATTCTAAAGAATAATCACTTGAAAATTCTGCATTTAGGCTTTGCTTCGTTACTTCATGCATTTCTCTTTTAAAACATTCCAGCTTATCTCTGTCCTGACAAGAAACAAAGAATTTCAAAGGAACTTCCTCTAAACCGAGATCCGGACTACCCATATCTACGAGCCTGCAATCGCAGCCCCCTTTTTTATACCAATTATATTGCATATCGTTAAAGTTAAAGTATACCAGATTTTCGGTATATACATGACAGGAGACATCTAATTCATATGCCTTCAGGAATAGACGATAGGTCATTTGAGTACTGATGGGTACCGTATGAAGCGTTTTACCGGTATGATTATCGATGATGTGAGCCCCGTTCAACGCTACGGTATAAGAATTATCGTAATTATTCAACTGTAGTTCGCTTATCGTATTAAGGATTAATTTTTTGTTTCTGCCGGAAGCGATGAAAACTTTCTTCCCAGCACAGCAAGCACGTGTTACCGCTTCTTTATTTACCTCTGATATCTGATTGGGTTCCTGTTTCAATGTCCCGTCTACATCCAAGAATAATAAATCGTAGTTCATAGTAGTCCTTCCTTATGTTAATTAAGTCAGCTTTACAAACTTTTATAAATCATGTTAGGTTTTTATCATTGCACAAATATTACAAAATTGTGAATTCAAGTACAAATTATACTTTATAATTCGAGTAAATTCTATCGTAAAAGTGTACGAAGAATCGAAAATTTATCCCGTTACTTTCGCTTTTGTAACTATATTGTACAGCGGGCATAAGATAAAGCATAGGAATCACCTTGCACTGCATAGGCTGCTTTAGCCAATCTACAGTACAATCTGATCAGGCGACGTTGAAAAACAATTCGTGCAGCCGGGCTGGCAATCAGCAACAGGATAATTAGACCTGTGGGACAGAGTATTATTACTGATATATGTGTTCCACAGGTCGTTTTCTGCCCATGGACACACATCTGCCTATGCATTGCCTTGATTTAAGGAGGTAACGTAAATGACAGACCAGACAGGGTTGACGATGAAGGAAGTAAAGGAACGTGAGAAAAAGTATGGGAAGAATTTGATTTCTATAAAAAGCCGAGGAAGAATTCGAAAGCATCTGCTACACATCTGTGCGGAACCGATTTACCTGATATTAGCAACCTCAGGGCTAATCTATTTTGTTCTCGGGGAAACCGTGGATGGAATAGTTATGATATCCTTTGTTATCTTTGTCATCGGAATTGATCTGTTTCAAGATATCAGAACCGGAAATGCTTTAAAAAAGCTGAAGGAAATTACTGCACCGAGGGTAGAGGTCATTCGAGAAGGACAAAAGTATCTGATTTTAAAAGAAGATCTGGTACCGGGGGATCTGGTGCTTCTTGAGGAAGGGGTTAAAATTCCTGCTGACGGGCATCTGATTGCCTGCGACGGTTTAAGTGTTGATGAGAGTATTCTTACCGGAGAAGCAATCCCGGTAACGAAGGAGGTATCGGTAAAGTCAGAGGAAGAGGAAACAAAAGAATATACCGGTAGAAATTATTGTTTTACGGGGACCATGGTTTGTCTTGGGTCAGGACGGATGATTGTTGACAGGATTGGTAACGATACGGAGTATGGAAGGATTGCTGAAAAGCTTGTATCAATTGAAAGGGAGAGCTCCTTACTTCAGCATCAGCTTAAGAAGCTGGCTAAGCAATGCACTTATTTTGCATTTATACTTTTTGTATTTGTAAGTGCTGTTACCTTTCTTAATCTTTCTGACTATATTATGTCTGAGCGATTGATTCATAGTATGCTGGCCGGAGTGGTATTAGCTCTGTCTATGGTGCCGGGTGAATTTCCGGTGATTTTATCGGTTTATTTTTCTATGGGTGCGCTAAGACTGGTGAAAAAGAAGGCATTGGTGAGACGCTTATCCTCCGTAGAGACCTTAGGAGCTGTCTCGGTGTTGTGTTTGGATAAAACGGGAACCATTACTCAGAATTGCATGCAGGTAGCGGAGGCTTACATTCCGGAAGTCCAAGGAGATAAGTTTTGTAAAGTATTATCACTGGCATGTCGTAAAGAAACCGGTGATGCGGTGGAAAAAGCTCTATTGGATTATGGTAAGCAAATGTGCAGCACCTGCCTTGACAGAATGCAAAGTGTATCGGATGAGAAAAATGAAGCCAAGGTCATATCCTGCTCCTTATTAAACGAGGATTACAGAATTCTGAAGGAATATTCCTTTTCCAATGAAATAAAAGCAATGGGGCAGCTATGGCAAAAAGGAACAAAGCAAATTCTTGCTGCAAAAGGAAGTCCGGAAGTTATCCTTTCCTTATCTGATTTATCAGAGGCTGAGCAAAGTGGACTGGAGCATAAGCTGTTAGAATATTCCGCAAAGGGGTGCAAGGTCATAGCAGTTGCTGATGCCAAATTTAAAGTGGAGGAGGCACTTCCTGACAGTCTGTCGGACTGCAGCCTATGCTTTCGCGGAATGCTTGCATTAGAAGATCCGCCGAGAGAAGCGGTATCAGATGGACTGACATCCTGCTACGAAGCTGGAATTCGAACCATTATGATTACAGGTGACCATCCGATTACTGCGACTTCCATCGCAGAGCAGGTAGGAATAAGGAACGCACAACAGGTATTGACAGGTGATGAGATAGAAGCGCTCTCTGATAATGAATTATCGGAAAAGGTAAGGGATTGCAATATCTACGCAAGAGTAATGCCCCTTCATAAAATGAGGATTGTGAAGGCTTTGAAGGATAGAGGGGAGGTAGTCGCAATGACCGGTGACGGTGTAAACGATTCTACCGCATTAAAAGCTGCTGATATCGGTATCGCGATGGGTAAGAATGGCAGTGAGGTATCCAGAGAAGCAGCTGATTTGATTTTATTGGATGACAATTTTCATACAATTCTCGATACCATCAGGGATGGACGCCGAATTTACACAAACATCCGTAAAACCATCGCCTATGTCCTTGCCTTCCATATACCGATTGCCCTGATATGCCTGATTGCCCCCTTATTAGGGGTCAGACCGGATGAACTTCTGTTGATGCCGTTGCATATCGTGCTACTGGAGCTGGTGATGAATCCGACAGTATCCGTTACACTGGAACGACAGCCGGCAGAGGCGGATATTATGAATAAGCCGCCGCGAAGCAGATCACAAGGACTGATAACCGGGCAAATTTTTTGGAAAAGTGTATTTCAGGGGATCATGATATTCTTGGCAGCCTTTTTATTGTATCTTGGAACACTAGGTCAAGGCTATACCGTTGAAACAGCGAGAACCTGCGGATTTGTAGTATTGGTTTGTTCCAGTATACTTCTTGTGCTGGTTAATTGTTCGGAGACGGAGTCCATCCTTACTATAATAAGAAGACTTAAAAATGAGAAAGGGATTTGGGGCTTAAACCTGATTATAATAATCGGTTTATTGGCGATGATATATTCACCGCTGTATGATAAATTTGGGTTTGCTCCATTGAGCTGGTCCAATATGCTGATTTCGATCATTCTCTCCTTTGCAGCGGTCATATGGTATGACATCGTAAAAATCTTTCGAAGATTATTGAAGGAAGTATAACCCTAATAGATGCAAATGGTATGAAAAGCTATCATTGAATTCATACAAAACCTATGTTAATATAGTAGTAATAATCCTTTTAGGGATACGAAGGAGGTTTTGCCATGAAGATATCAACAAAAGGGAGATATGCACTCAGACTCATGTTGGATCTGGCATTAAATAATACCGGAGAGTATATTACGATTAAAACTATAGCTGCGAGGCAGGAGATCAGCGAAAAATATCTGGAACAGATCATATCCTTACTTAATCGTGCCGGTTATGTCAAAAGCATCCGGGGAGCCCAGGGAGGTTATCGCCTGGCAAAGGAACCAGCAGAATATACGGTTGGTATGATACTGAGGCTGACAGAAGGAAGTCTTACGCCGATCGATTGTCTGGAAGATGAGGGAGTATGCGGTAAAAATGGGCAATGTGTAACCAGAGAGGTATGGCAGGAGCTATATGAAGCAATCTGTTCTGTAGTTGATCGGATTACACTTCAGGATCTGGTAGATCGTCAATTGAATAATATACCATATGATTTTTCTATATAGATAATGTAATGAATAGCTATTTTTCACTTAGATGCCGTGAATTGGCATCATGTATGCCGGTAAGATGAGAGGTTGTTTCAAAACATATTGATAGCAAGGGTGAGGGTAACATACATCCCATACCGGATCATCTCTAAGAGAGATCATCCGTGCCTTATGCTAATGAATATATTTTGAAACAACCTCTTCACTATTTGGTTGGCATTTTTCTGTATAGCTGCCATATATTTGATTAGCAATTCACAAGAGAGCAGGACAGCAGTTGGAAAATTATTTGAAAAATTTCTCAAATATCTATTGACAAAACAACCCCGGTAAGTATATGATAATTACAATCCATACAAAACCTAGTAATATACTATGAATACTATGGAATATAAAAACGATTAGCAGGATATCACCAAACGGGCGCGGTAATAGAGGTTTGGGTCCTGTGAGAAAAATAACGGAGGGTTAATCTATGGCGAAGGAAAAGAAATTACATTTTGAAACCTTGCAGCTTCATGCAGGACAGGAAAAACCGGACAGTGCAACCGGGGCGAGAAGTGTTCCGATCTATCAAACAACCTCTTATGTATTTGATGACTGCGCACAGGCTGAGCGAAGATTTAATCTGAGTGAAGGCGGAAACATCTATACCAGATTAATGAATCCTACCTCCGATGTGTTTGAACAGAGAATTGCAGCCTTAGAAGGCGGAATTGCAGCACTGGCCACCTCCTCAGGAGCAGCAGCCATCACATATGCTATTCAAAATATTGCTCATGCGGGAGATCACATTATCTCGGCTCAGACGATATATGGTGGTACTTATAATCTGTTTGCCAATACCTTGCCCAATTTTGGCGTGACGACTACTTTTGTCGATGGTGATGATCCGGATAATTTTGAAAAAGCAATCAGGGAGAATACAAAGGCTATTTTTATTGAAAGTTTGGGAAATCCTAATTCCAGTATTATTGATATAAAGAAGGTGGCCGAAATCGCACATCGTAATAAACTGCCTTTGATTGTAGATAATACCTTTGCAACACCGTATCTGCTTCGTCCTATCGAATATGGAGCAGACGTCGTAGTGCATTCCGCAACTAAATTCATAGGTGGTCACGGAACGACGATCGGCGGAGTAATTGTTGACAGTGGTAAATTCGATTGGGAGGCATCAGGCAGGTTCCCTTCCTTAACGGAACCGAATCCCAGTTATCACGGAGTACAATTTACAAAAGCCGTAGGTGCACTGGCTTATATCATTAAGATACGGGTTACCTTAATGAGAGATACCGGGTCGACGATTAGTCCCTTCCATTCCTTCCTGTTCCTGCAAGGGTTAGAAACCCTATCTCTTCGTGTGGAGCGTCATGTGGAAAATGCGCTAAAGGTAGTTGACTTCCTTAGTAAACATCCGAAGGTTGAGAAGGTAAATCATCCTTCCTTACAGGATAATCCTTATCATCAATTATATCAGGAATATTTCCCGAAGGGAGCCGGCTCTATCTTTACCTTTGAGATAAAAGGAGATGCAGCTGTAGCTAAGAAATTCATCGATCATTTGCAGATTTTTTCACTGTTAGCAAATGTAGCAGATGTAAAATCCTTGGTAATCCATCCGGCGAGTACGACACATTCACAGATGAACGAACAGGAATTATTGGCTTCCGGCATACATCCGAATACCATACGTTTATCCGTAGGAACAGAACATATTGAAGATATCCTTGACGATTTGGCAAACGCATTTAATAATATATAATAGATAATAATAAAAGTAATATGAATATAATATCAGATAACTGCAGTAAGCAGAGAAGAGGAGCTATCATGGCAGAGTATAAGAAGAGAATAACAGAATTGATTGGAAATACACCTTTACTTGAACTGACAAACTATAATAAGCAGCATGAACTGGGAGCAAAGCTTGTAGCAAAGCTGGAGTATTTTAATCCGGGCGGAAGAGTAAAAGACCGTATTGCTAAGAAAATGATTGAAGAGGCTTTAAAAAGTGGAGAGATTGACCTGAATACCACAATCATAGAGCCTACCAGCGGCAATACAGGAATTGGTCTGGCAAGTGTTTGCGCCAGCTATGGCTTAAAGCTTTTAATCACAATGCCGGAAACCATGAGTATTGAACGTAGAAATCTGATGAAGGCCTATGGAGCAGAATTAGTTTTGACCGAAGGATCGAAGGGAATGAGAGGAGCGATTGAGAAAGCAAAAGAATTGAAGGAAGCTACTCCGAACAGCTTTATTCCCTCCCAATTTGAGAATCCGAATAATCCGAAGGTCCATGAGGAGACAACCGGTGTTGAGATTTGGAATGATACAGAAGGAGAGGTTGACATCTTTGTTGCCGGAGTCGGTACCGGCGGAACAATCTCCGGTGTAGGAGCATACCTTCGTTCCAAGAAACCGGACGTGAAAATCATCGCGGTAGAACCTGCTGATTCACCCGTATTATCGGAGAAGAGAGCCGGGGCACATAAGATCCAGGGTATAGGTGCTGGCTTTGTACCGGACACTCTAAATACCAAGATATATGATGAGATTATTACCGTAACGAATGATGCAGCCTTTGAAACCGGAAGAGAGATTGCCAAAAAAGAAGGCGTCCTGGTGGGCATCTCCTCAGGTGCAGCCTTATGGGCAGCTGCTCAGGTAGCAAAAAGACCGGAGAATGCCGGGAAGACCATCGTGGTACTTCTTCCGGATACCGGCGAAAGATATCTGTCAACAGTAATGTTTGCGGAATAATCGCAATATAAAAAAGATTATGAACCTTATTCGAATGAAAAGTTTATGCTTTACTTTGAATAAGGTTCTTTTTCATGATAATCGAATGCTTGCGAAGCGTGTTTACGATTGTTATAAAGGAAATCGTGAAAGCTTATTTCTAGTGTTGGAAAACAATCTCTGCTGTGTCTTGACTTGTTTTCGTATTTCATTTATAATTAGTTGAATGTATATTAAATAGGTACAATTGAATTAATCAAGGATTTAATTGTAACGAATTATTTGCTTTATAACAAGATCAGGGAGCATTAAGAACCCGGATCATTATCAAACATGAAAGAGTGTAGCTTATGTTAAAGAGTATGACAGGCTTTGGGCGCTGTGAGATAGCCGGAGTTGATCGAAAAATTACCGTAGAGATGAAGGCAGTGAATCACAGATACTGCGATATCTCAATTAAGATGCCAAAGAAGCTGAGCTTTTTTGAAGCAGGTATTCGTAATGTATTGAAGCAATACATTGGGAGAGGCAAGATAGATATCTACATTACATACGAAGACTATACTGAGAATAATGTATGTGTTAAGTATAATGCGGATCTGGCAAAAGAGTATTATGCCAGTCTTGAGAAGATGAGCAAGGAATTCGGCATTGAGAATGACATCCGTGTCTCCGCTCTTTCCAGATATCCTGAGGTATTTACCCTGGAGGAGCAGACCATCGATGAGAAGGAGCTCTGGGCATTGGTGGAAGAAGCGGTGAATACTGCCGCAGCCCGCTTTGTCGAAACAAGGATCAGTGAGGGAGAGCATCTTAAACAGGATATTGTTGCTAAGCTGGATGGTATGCTAAGGCTGGTCGACTTCATTGAGACAAGATCACCGGAGATTGTTGCTGAATATCGTAACAAGTTGATGGCAAAGGTTGCCGAATTGCTGGGTGATACTAAAGTAGAGGAAAGCATTCTTGTTACCGAGGTTACCGTTTTTGCTGATAAGATCTGCGTGGATGAGGAGACGGTCAGACTTCGTGCTCATATAATTAATATGAAAGAAGCCTTGAAGGATAGTGATAATGTCGGAAGAAAGCTTGACTTTATTGCTCAGGAGATGAACCGCGAAGCTAATACTATTTTATCTAAGGCGAATGACCTCGAAGTTACCAATAAAGCAATTGATTTAAAGACTGAAATTGAAAAGATAAGAGAACAGATTCAAAATATTGAATAGAAGCGGCAGAAATGAGGAATAACTTTGAATAAGTTAGTGAATGTTGGCTTTGGAAATGTTGTGAATTCCAGCAAAATTATCGGTATCATCAGTCCGGAAGCGGCACCGATCAAACGTATGGTGCAAACAGCAAAGGATACAGGGATGGCTATTGATGCAACCTGCGGTAGAAGAACGAAAGCAGTGATTGTTACAGAAAGTGGTCATCTGATCTTATCCTCCTTGCTGCCGGAGACGATTGCAGGAAGAGTAAATCAGAAGGAAGTATCCGATAATACCGATGCTGTGGAATAGATTTCATAAATTGTAACAATAGGAAGGAGATATATAATATGTTGCATCCATCATATACGGATTTAATGAGAGTAGTAAATAGTGAGGTAGAGCCCGGTGAGCAGCCGGTAGTTAACAGTAGATATTCCATCGTTATAGCAACTGCCAGACGCGCAAGACAGATCATAGATGGTTCTGTTCCGTTAGTGGACGTTACCTATCCCAAGCCTTTATCTATTGCAGTAGAGGAGTTATATTGCTCCAAGGTAAAAATTGTTGGTGATGATGAAACGAGAGAAAACGATAATCAACAATAATCTGCTATGAAAGTATGACTCAGATTAAGAAGCATTATTTCATATCAATTCATCAGCACTTTCATATGATTATTATATGAAGGTGCTTTATCGTTATATACGGTATCATTCAGAGCTGGGAAAGGAAGATTACCGTGTCTTATGAGCCTCCTGGAGTAATTAAGACTAAGGCCAATCGTGGAAATATTATGGAAGCGAACGATAACAAGGATTATCAGGAAGATATTCTGCTTGCGGAAGATGAAATGGTGGAAGATAAAGTACCTATAGAGATACCTGAGGCTACTGAAGAAATTACGGAACCGGAAGGCAAGAGTAGCAGCAGAGGTTTTTTATATGATTTGATCTTTTATGCCGTATTGATATTTGTATGTATCTATATTATTCCGAATTTTGTGATTCAGAGAACAATAGTGGACGGTTCCTCTATGGCAGAGACCTTACATGACGGTGAGCATCTGTATGTCGAGAAATTATCCTATCGGTTTGATGCACTGGATCGATTTGACATTATCGTTTTCTATCCATATGGACGCGATAATGAAGAGTATTACGTGAAAAGAATTATAGGAATGCCGGGTGAGACAATCCAGATTATAGGCAGTGATATTTACATTAACGGTGAGATACTGGAGGAGCATTACGGAAAAGATCCTATTACTGATCCGGGAAGGGCTGAGAATCCGATTATTCTTGACGAGGATGAATATTTCGTTATGGGAGATAACCGAAGCGTCAGCAAGGATAGCCGCTCTAGCGAGGTTGGTAATGTTAAGAAGGAGAATATCGGTGGTCGTGCAATTTTCCGTATCAAGCCATTAAGCAGATTTGGAACCATTGAATAATATAAAACAAACTGAAAATTTCTATTTTTATTACTTGCATTTTACATAGGAATTCGGTAGAATAGATGATGTTCTGACAAACGGGAGAAGTATTTATGAAGGTAATCAAGGAGCATATTAAGACTGGAAGCTTCAAAAAGTTCTATCTTCTCTATGGCAGTGAGGATTATCTGAAGAAGCTATACCGTGACAAATTAAAGGCTGCAATCCTTCAGGATAGTGGTGACATGAATTTCTCTTACTATGAGGGAAAAGATGTGGAGCCAAAGAAGGTATACGAAGCTGCGCAAACCTTGCCTTTTTTTAGCGATAAGCGATTGATTATCATTGAGAACAGCGGATTGTTCAAAGCAGCAAGTGAGCTAAGCGAACTTTTAGAACAAACCCCGGACTCAACTGTCGTTATCTTTGTGGAAACAGAGATTGACAAGAGGAGTAAGCTGTATAAGCTAATCAAGGAGCAGGGAACGATATCCGAGATGAACGGCTTGGATGAACAAAATCTGAAGCTCTTTGTGGCATCACTGCTGGAGCAGGAGAAGAAGAGGATTACGGAGGCTTCTATTCTGTATTTGCTTGATAAAACCGGTGCGGATATGGTGAATATCTGTAATGAGGTTGAGAAGCTGGTTAGTTATACTATCGGTAAAGAGATTGTGACGTCAGAGGATATTGATGCGGTTGTCACGACGCAGATCACGGGTAAGATTTTTTTAATGATTGATGCAATCGGTACTAAGCAGCAGAGCAAGGCTTTGGAATTATATTATGATCTGCTGTCCGTCAGGGAAAAGCCGATGTCAATTCTATATCTGATCATCCGTCATTTCAATATTCTGCTTCAGGTTAAGAATCTTCAGGCTCTAGGGTATAATTCCTCCGGGATCAGTGAAAAGGTAGGTGTTCCTCCCTTTGCGGTGAATAAGTACCTTGGACAGTCTAGGAATTTTACGACAGCACGACTGAAGGAAGCCTTGGAGTTTGGTACAGAAATAGAGGAACAGGTAAAGACAGGACGCATGCTTGAAAAGATTGGTGTGGAGCTCTTTATTGTTACCTTTAGTAAGAAGTGAGATTACAAGGAAATTAGCATTGTTTCTTGTATTCAATATTACGTTAATTATTACTGAAGCTTAGCTTCATGATAATAGTGTGAATTTGAAAGCAATTCACAAAGCGAATGACAATTCGCTTAGGAAGAAGCTGCGAAGTCCGCACAGTGGTGCGAACTCCTTGTTCTTCCGGATTCCCTGCTGCATCGAAGATGCAACATGCAGGGTTAATATATGGAAGCGTATCGAAGTGGTCATAACGGCCCTGACTCGAAATCAGGTTACCTTCACGGGTACGTGGGTTCGAATCCCACCGCTTCCGCTCTAAAAATCGGCGAAACACCTTGAATAATTAGGTGTCTGAGCCGATTTTTTGATGTCTGGTAAATGGAAGGTGTGCTATAATAGAAGTAATTAATGCATGTTCTTCCTGTTTTTATATTTGATGTAATTTTTTTTATCTTCTTATAAATTAATGCAACCATGGTAAGTTTTACTGCGTCTAATAATCGTAAGAGATCATAAGAACCTAGGAGGAGAAAAGATACAATAGAAAGCACGCTTCGCGGACTTTCAATTGACATGTATTGCAGACAAAGTGCTCCTGATATAAGAGGACACAAAAAGATTATTCACAATATTACGCCTGCGGACTGAGGTCACAGGCCTTGATGAAAGGATGGGTAATAAATATGAGAAGATTATTTGTTCTAATGCTAAGCGGTGTTATTTTATCCTCATCGGTATCGATTAATGCCACAGCTGTCACAGAGAAAGCTGTAGCAGATAATACTATTTCGACCGATGCCCCGAGCAGTATTATGAAAGGGGAGCCGACAGGCAGCTCCGTTTCGCCTTCTCAGGCTACACTTGAAGCAGCGATCAAGTCGGTGAAAGCGAAGATTACAATTCCGGCTGAATATACGGAATTTAATTATTATTTTAATGATACAACCGTTTATACGGATGCGAGCTGGACGATGACCTGGAGTACGAAGAATGGCAATGCGCATATTTCAGTCACCTGCGATGAAGATTATCATATCACTAGCTTTTATCAGTATGATAATACTAAGACAGAGACAGGAATCTCGAGTTATCTGAAGAAAGAGCTTAGGAAGACGGCGGATGATTTCATTGCCAAGGTTGCACCTGAGATTTTTAGTAAGCTGGATATGGTTGCTTCAAACTTTGATAGTGTCTATAGCGGGAATTATGTTTATCAGTATCAAAGAAAGGAAAAGGGAATTGCATTCCCGGATAATAATGTACAGGTTAATGTAAATAGTATCACCGGTAAGGTAAATGCTTTTAATGCAAATTGGCTGTATGATGCAAAGGTTCCCTCCTCGGAGGCGGTAATCACTAAGGATGAGGCAACCAAGCTGATTAAAAACAACATGAAGATGAAACTGGTCTATCGCTCCGATTATTATAGGATTTATGATGAGAAGGGGAATGCTAAGAAAAAGGCATTTCTGGTATACGAGCCTACTCAGTCCTATATCTCGATCGATGCAAAGACCGGTAAAGTATATCTGACAAAATCAGAATGGGTTAATACCCGTACTGAATATGAGAAGGCAATGGATACTGTGGCTGCTGAAGGCAGTACCGATTCCGGTAATATTATGCTTACGGATGAAGAGATGGAGAAGGTAAAGGAATTAAAGAATATCATCTCGAAGGAAAAAGCGATCAAGCTCATTACCGATAATTCCTCCTTATACATTGATGAGAACCTGACCGCATATTCCTCAAACTTAAATAAAATAGATAACAATGGTAAATCCTCCTATGTGTGGAATGTCAGCTTAAGTGATCCGAGAGAGATTAATTATGAGAAGGATAAGAGCTATTACAGAGGTTATGCATATGCTACGGTTGATGCGGTTTCCGGCAAGATACTTAGCTTTTATGCGAGTGTGAAGAGCTATTATGATGAGATCAATAAGAAATGGCAGACTGTGAAGGTGCCCTTCGATCAGAAGAAAGCCAAGGAAGTTCTTGAGAAGTTCATGAAGAAGCAGGCGAATGACCGTTTTACCAATTCTGTTTTGGTCGAGACAAATAATGATTATGTAGTTTATTATAAAAATGAGACACCTGTTTACGGAGGCTATCATTATCAGTATAATCGTGTGCATCAGAGTATTGAGTATCCTTACAATAATTTATATGGCTCTGTCGATGGTGTTACAGGTAAGATTTATTCCTTCGGTTCTAACTGGGATGAGGGCATCGAATTCGAATCACCGAAGGGAGCTATGACAGCTGATCAGGCAATGGATGCATATCTGAGCAAAGACGGCTATGAGCTGAAATATGAGATTAATCAAATCACGAAGTATGATGATAAGAAGAAGACCAAGGATTTATTTAATACTGATGACTTAACAAAAGTAGAATACGAAGTCCGTTTGGTTTATCATCCGGGCATTAATCCCAGCTATATATCGCCATTTACCGGTGAACAATTAAATAATTCGGGAGAAGTATATAAGGAAGCTAAACCATATGCCTATCTGGATATCAAGGATGAAGCGACCTATCGCAATATATTACTTCTTGCAGATATGAATATCGGCTTCGAAGGAGAGAATTTCCTTCCGAATCAGGCAATTACAGTGGGAGAGATCAATGAGTTGTTAAACAAGATTGGATATGCTTACTATTATACTGAAAATGCAACAAAGGAAATCAATACCTCATTGATTACCAGAGAAGAAATCGCAGGGACCTTTATCGCGAAGCTTGGTCTTGAAAAGCTGGCTCAGTTGAGCGGTATCTATAAGACCGGATATGCGGATGAAGGAAGTATTAATGAAAAGTATCTTGGTGCAGTAGCATTGGCAAAGGGTTATGGTCTGATGAAAGCAGACAATGAAAACAAATTTAATCCGAAGAGCAGTGTGACACGTTATGATGCCGTGAATTTAATTCTTAATTATATTGAAGTACAGAGAAAAGGCATTTACTAATTTAAGCCTTCTCCGATTTAGAAAAGAGAGTCTGCTCAAAGCGACTGAAAGTTGCTATGCAGACTCTCGCGCCGAGCGCGGCCAGCATAGCTGGCATAATTCCATTCGCGCGAGTGTGCACCCTGCACGGAGTGCTTTAATCGTATAGGACGTAATTTCCTATACGATTAAAAATAAGGCTGCCCAACCGGGCAGCCTTTATTATCAGTCTAAATTATGCAATATTATTGATAGCCTTGGATAAGCGAGATACTTTTCTAGAAGCTGTGTTCTTGTGATAAACGCCCTTAGAGCAAGCTTTATCAATCTCGGAAACTGCTTCAACCAAGCTTGTCTGTGCAAGATTCTTGTCACCTGCAGCAACAGCAGCATCTACTTTTTTAATCATAGTCTTAACCTTGGACTTAATTTGCTTATTTCTAGCAGCTTTGGTCTCGTTTACTAAAATTCTCTTCTTAGCAGATTTAATGTTAGCCAATTCGTACACCTCCAAATATAAATTTATTGTCAACCACAGCGCCAAGTACACCAAATTGAGAGTGAGATGCAGTCTTGGATTTGGTCGTTCGATATCTTTGTTTCATTAAATCCGGACACGGACGTTCTAATGGAAACATACTATTATATAGTAGTCTATCTGATTTGTTCTGTCAATACATAATTTTCATAACTTTGCAAAAAAATATAGAGTGACAGAGCAAGGATCGAACTATGATTAGACGTCTCTTGATAACGATATAAGAATAAGATCAATTCGGAGGATTAATAACGTGAATAATAAGATTAGGACAGACTTGGCGCTTGAGATGAGAGAAAGCTTCCCGGAGGATGATGTTGAAATTAAAGGAGTTGTTTTAAACGAGAATTATGATGAAGCAAATAATATCCGGGTATCCATTGTCGAGATTAAGGATGATAAAGGCGCAAAGGCGATGCAAAAACCAATCGGTACTTATATAACGATAGAAGCACCGGAGATTAATAAGTCTAATGAGGATTATTATAAGCCGGCTTCAGAAGAGATTGCCAAGCATTTGAGGAGCCTTGCAGGTAATCTCAAAAGGGAAGAGATACTGGTAGTAGGTCTTGGTAATCGTGAGGTAACACCGGATGCACTTGGGCCGCAGGTGGTGGATAATCTGTTTATTACAAGACATTTGATTCGCGAGTATGGCAAGGAATTCAAGGAGAAGAATCACCTGGGCAGTGTAAGCGCTATTTCGCCGGGAGTTATGGCACAGACGGGAATGGAGACCCTGGAGATTATTAAAGGAATTATAAAAGAAACAGGACCGAAGCTCCTAATCGTCATTGATGCTCTCGCATCCAGAAGTGTAAGCAGGGTGAATACAACAATACAACTTACCGATACGGGAATTAGTCCCGGTTCCGGAATCGGAAACAATCGAAAAGCGCTTAATGAGGAAAGTCTTGGTACCAAGGTGATTGCGATCGGGGTGCCCACGGTAGTGGATGCAGCAACGATTGTTGCGGATACCTTAACGAAGTATATGGAGAAGAGCGGCTTTGACGAGGAAGATATTAATCAATTTATTAATGAGATTCGTGAGCAGCAGATTGAAAATATGTTCGTAACACCTAAGAATATCGATGAATCCGTGAAACGCATCAGCTATACCATATCGGAAGCGTTAAATTCCTGCTTTGCACAGACCGTTTAAGTAATCGTAAAAAGGAGGGGTATATTTGGCTCTTATGTGAAATATAATGAATCAGGCTTGAGGTGTAAGCCGCTTTCATCAGGCGGGAGGCAGGCATGAATAATCATTATTTTCGTATTTCAAATAAGAAGAGATATTCTGGAAAACATTTTAATATTTATATTATTCTCTGGACCTTAATCATCATAGGTTCTGTTTATCTTTTATTACGCTTTGCGGCCATATCCTTTTCAGAAGATATTGGTCAAGCTGAGGTAAGCTATAAGAATGCTTTGCTATATTATGTCGGTAATAAGGTTATGGAAACGGGATCGCCTTTGATCAGCTATACGATGGCCAAGCAAGAGGAGAAAGCCCCCTTTCCCATATCTGTAATGGATAATGCCTTTTCGGTTCTATATTTCGCCAAGGATAAGTCGAGGCTCATGGCAAGAGCAAAGGAATATTCCCTGAATGAGGATTATGTAATAGATAATCAGGAGGAAGAGATAACCAGTGTAACCACCATGAATTCAGAGGCAGAACAGATAGAGGATGCAGCAGATCAGGATAAGAATGCGGAGAAGACCGTAGGGGAGGCTTCTCTAATTCCTGTACTGTCCGATATAAAGACTTATAAGCTGGATACAGGAATAATAAGCAAGGAATACATCCTGACAAACGGTGCCATATACAATGAACAAGCATATCAATATTTCTCTGCAATGGACAATGATATGGAGTTTTCAGAGGGAAGGCTGGAGATGGGATATGCCAAGGGAGAGCTCCCGGTCAGGGAGAAGGAGGATGATGAAGTAATCGAGACCTCTAATCCGGGTAATATTGTGGATTATACGATGGAACAGCTAAAGGATATGAATTTTCTGGTCCGAAACTTCTATATAGTTGATCCTTCAACGAAGGTGACGGAAGATCTATTCAATGCGGAGGAGTTATTGGAAAAGGATATGAAGCTGAAGCAATCAAATGAGGCACCTCAGATCCTGATCTATCACACCCATTCCCAGGAAGCCTACTCTGACAGCAGAGTTAACGAAGCATCCGATACGGTAGTTGGTGTTGGAAGCTTTCTAGAGCAGATTCTCAAGTATCGTTATGGCTATAATGTATTACATGATACAACGATCTATGATATCATAGACGGTAAGCTTGACCGTAGCGAGGCTTATAATAAAGCATTAGATGGTATTTCTAAGATACTGGAGGACAATCCGACGATTGAGGTCGTGATCGATCTACATAGGGACGGTGCGCCAAAAAGATCCACCATTATCGATGGAGATGAGACGGCGCAAATTATGCTGTTTAATGGTCTGAGCCGTGATGAAAATGGTCCGCTTACTCGTCTGGATAATCCCAATCTACAGGATAACCTGGCCTTTAGCCTGCAGCTTCAACTAAAGGGAATTAGTTTATATCCGGGCTTATTCTATAAAAATTATTTGCAGTGCTGGAGATATAATATGCATGTAAGGCAGAAATGTATTTTGATGGAACTGGGTACCGATCAGAATAGCTTTCAATCTGCAAAGAACGCGATGGAGCCCTTTGCAGAAGTGCTGAATGAAGTATTACAAGGTCAATAATGTGAATTAAGAAGATATGCTAAGGGCAGTTCTTTCAATGTAGAGTTAACTCGATCATATAATGGTCACATTCTGTTTTAGATGGATTATCTTGCGACAAGAAAAACTATGTGATATAATCATCACAAGTGTGCGTTTGTCGCGTATCGAATCAAATTCTATATGCGGATAAAGGCAATTACAGGAGGATGAACATGTCTTTAGACCAAAGTAAAATTAGAAATTTTTGTATTATCGCTCATATAGATCATGGTAAATCAACGCTTGCGGACCGTATCATTGAGATGACGGGACTTCTTACCAGCCGTGAGATGCAGGCGCAGGTTCTGGATAATATGGATCTCGAACGAGAGAGAGGAATTACGATAAAGGCACAGACCGTACGTACCGTCTATAAGGCGAAGAACGGAGAAGAATATATCTTTAACCTGATTGATACCCCTGGACATGTGGATTTTAATTATGAGGTATCAAGAAGCCTTGCAGCTTGTGAGGGTGCCATACTTGTAGTAGATGCTGCCCAGGGTATCGAAGCCCAGACCTTAGCCAATGTATATCTGGCACTGGACCATAACCTGGATATCATGCCGGTAATCAATAAGATTGACTTGCCCAGTGCTGACCCGGAGCGTGTGATAGCCGAAATTGAAGATGTGATTGGACTGGAGGCTCATGATGCGCCGTTGATTTCTGCTAAGATGGGCACCAATATCGATCAGGTGCTGGAACAGATCGTTGAGAAGCTTCCGCCGCCGCAGGGAGACCCAGAGGCTCCGCTGCAGGCACTTATTTTTGACTCAATATATGATCCCTATAAGGGTGTTATCGTCTTCTGTAGAATTAAAGAAGGAAAAGTTAGAAAAGGTACCGAGCTCCGTATGATGGCGACCGGTGCTACAGCGGAAGTAGTAGAGCTTGGAATCTTCGGACCTGGTCAATTCATTCCGACAGAGGAATTAAGTGCCGGTATGGTTGGTTATATGACTGCCAGTCTCAAAAATGTCAAAGACACCCGTGTAGGTGATACAGTTACCGATAATAAAAGACCCTGTGCCAATCCCTTACCCGGTTACAAGAAGGTCAATCCGATGGTATTCTGTGGTATGTACCCGGCCGATGGCGCGAAATATCCGGATCTTCGTGATGCTTTAGAAAAGCTGCAGCTCAATGATGCTTCCCTTCAATTCGAACCGGAGACCTCGGTAGCCTTAGGCTTTGGTTTCCGTTGCGGTTTCCTAGGATTATTACATCTGGAGATTATTCAGGAGCGTTTGGAGAGAGAATATAACCTGGATCTGGTTACGACTGCGCCAAGTGTTGTATATAAGGTGCATAAGCACAACGGTGAAATGTTTGACATTACAAATCCCACGAATCTTCCGGATCCTTCGGAGATTGAATATCTGGAGGAGCCGATGGTATCTGCGGAGATTATGGTAACAACAGAATTCGTCGGTTCCATCATGAGTCTGTGTCAGGAGCGCCGCGGTGTATATCTTGGTATGGAGTATATGGAAACCACCAGGGCATTGTTAAAATATGAATTGCCCTTGAATGAGATTATCTATGATTTCTTCGATGCCCTAAAATCCCGTTCGAGAGGCTATGCATCCTTTGATTACGAGCTGAAGGGCTATGTTCGGTCCGAGCTGGTGAAGCTGGATATCTTGATTAATAAGGAAGAAGTAGACGCTTTGACCTTTATTGTACATGCAGAAAGTGCATATGAACGAGGACGAAGGATGTGTGAGAAGCTTAAGGAGGAGATTCCGAGACAGCTCTTTGAGATTCCGATCCAGGCAGCCATCGGGAGCAAGATCATCGCCAGAGAGACAGTAAAGGCGATGAGAAAGGACGTTCTTGCGAAGTGCTACGGCGGTGATATCACAAGAAAGAAGAAGCTTCTGGAGAAGCAGAAGGAAGGCAAGAAGAGAATGCGCCAGGTCGGCAATGTAGAAATACCGCAAAAGGCCTTCATGAGTGTTCTGAAGCTGGATGAAGATTAGTTAATATACGGACAAGCTGTTATAATTATCTTGCATCATGACTGTAAGAGTGATTAGAACAGCTTTTTCAATTCAAAAAAGTTAGCTTCGCAAACTTTTATGAATCATGTATTTATTACAATAGAACGTTCGCGAAGTGTGCTTTCTATCGTTTGTGCGAAAGCGCAAAAAGCGGGCAATATGATTAAACGGATTTGTTCCTATTAAGTAAGCTTGCTTGCAGAGGTACGTTAACATATTATAAGAAAGGATGGGCTATTCACATTGGAGAAGAGACATAACGATGCGGTTGCAGAAAACGACGGTGATCGTTGTAAGGAAGAGGAACTAAGAAATGAACTGGGCTTATATATTCATATCCCATTTTGTGTAAGAAAATGTGAATACTGCGATTTCTTATCTGCACCCGGAACGGATTCGATAAAAAGAGAGTATGTAGAAGCCTTATTGACAGAGATTAAAAGCTATTATGGTAGAACCTCGGCTTATGTGGTACCGACAATATTTTTTGGAGGAGGAACACCCTCCTGTATCCCGGAGTCGGATATCGCAAGTATTATGGCTTGCCTGAGAAATACCTTTCATATTCAAGAAGAGAGGCTGGAAGCAACGATAGAAGTAAATCCAGGTACCATTACAAGAGAGAAGCTGATAAGCTATCAAAAAGCGGGCATCAATCGAATCAGCTTTGGCCTTCAATCGACGGATAATGCGGAATTAAAGCGCCTGGGCAGAATCCATTGCTATGAGGATTTCCTGCAGAATTATATACTTGCCAGAGAGGTAGGTTATCGTAATATCAATGTTGATTTGATGTCAGCTTTGCCGGGACAGACAGTGGCCTCTTGGGAACGTACCCTTCGTGCGGTAGCCGAGCTTGAGCCGGAGCATATTTCTGCGTACAGCCTGATCATTGAAGAGGGCACCGGCTTCTATGAACAATATAAGCCAGGAGCTCCTTATGAGAAGGAACTGCCGGATGAAGAAACCGACCGACAGATTTATTATAGAACGAAAGAAGTGCTGGAGAGCTATGGTTACCACCGATATGAGATCTCAAATTATGCAAAAGCAGACAAAGAGTGCAGGCATAATAATTCTTATTGGGTAGGTACCGAATACTTAGGCCTTGGTTTGGGTGCGGCATCATTGCTGAATGGTGCAAGATTTTCAAATATGCACGATGTTAAGCAATATATAAACTTAATAGATGAGCATCGAAGGAATAATATAGATCAGAGAAAGACCGAATCTGGTGGTCAGGAATTTCATACCATGGATGAGGATATACTTGGGATACGTAGAGATAAGAAGCAGCTTACCCGTGATGAACAGATGGAAGAATTCATGTTTCTAGGAATGAGACGATGCGAAGGAATAAGTAAAGATGCCTTTTTTCGACGTTTTGACGAGAAGCTCGAAGTGATATATGGTGAAGTACTTACCCAATTAGAGCAGCAAAAACTGATCGAAAAAAAGGGGGATCAGATCCGGCTGACCGAATATGGAATCGATGTCAGTAATGCCGTCCTATCTGTATTCTTACTAAACTAATTAATTGTGCATTATATATGCATATAATATGCTTATGCTTTGTAATATGCACAAAAAACTGTGAGATTATTAAGCGTTTTGACGATGTACAGAATAATTGCTTTCTGCTAAAATGGAAATATAATGAAACGCGGTACAAACCGTGAGTGGTAAAAACTTTATTTTAAGTGAGGAGGAGTTTTACTATGAAATTATTAAAAAGAGTTTTAGCAGTAGCATTAGTATTTGCATTAACCGCATTCCCCGTATATGTAAGTGCAGCAGCAGATGTTGTAGACTTTGAGGATGGTAATTTCGCAGCATTCTATATTAAAGAAGGAGATGGGGATCCTTCCTTATTATCTGTAGTTGATTATAATGGTTCAAAAGCATTATTTATTGATTCTCAGGAAAAGGGAATTCCCAAGGTAGTGATCGATGTACCTGTATTGGTTGGTCCGGAGAATCTAGATAAGATCAGAACGATAGAAATAGACTTAGTTGTTACTCAGCCGGATGCAGAAGCAGTTCCGTGGCAGGGTGGAGCAATCGGCTCAAATCAAGGCAAAGATGCAGCTACCTGGTATCAGGGAACAGAATGGTCCTTACAGGATGATAATAAAGGAACATCTGATGTAACTACGATTTCAACGACCTTTGGCGATGGTTTCGGTTTTGTTAATAATACACCTGCTATCTATCTGTTCATGAACTGGGGCAATTCCGGATCTGATATGTATGTTGATAACGTTAGATTCTTAGATGCAGACGGCAATAAGGTTCCGCTTGTAGCAGCGACAGCAGAAACAGCCGCAGCTTCCCCTAAGACCGGCGTAGTTTCCTTCGTAGCATTATTCGGACTTGGAGCAGTAGCGATGGGAGCTGGCTCTGTTGCTCTTAAGAAAAAAGAAAGATAATATTCCATAGGCCATAAACCCATCATTCAATCCCTATACATAGCCCTCGCATTTGCGGGGGCTATTTTCTGTGATTTTCTCACCATTTTTTAATAATATTATTCGAAATTTGCCTTGACAAAAGAAAATGATAGTGATATTTTAGTTATAGATATTAGCACTCTATCGAGTTGAGTGCTAACAGGAAACTTACAGAGTAATAGCAACAAACAATTTACGATGGATGGAGGTAGGTCATGCAGCAATTGGATGAAAGAAAATTAAAGATTTTGCAGGCTATCATCCGTAATTATCTGGAGTCAGGAGAACCGGTCGGTTCCAGAACGATATCAAAGTATACGGATCTCAATTTAAGCTCCGCAACCATTCGTAATGAAATGTCTGATCTCGAAGAGCTCGGTTTCATTGTACAGCCTCATACCTCTGCCGGAAGAATTCCATCCGATAAGGGATATCGGTTATACGTCGATATGCTTTTACAGGATAAGGTTCAAGAGGTAGAAGATATGAAAGAGCTGCTTATTCAGAAGGCTGATCGATTAGAAAACCTCTTGCAGCAAGTAGCGAAGCTTCTTGCGGTGAATACTCATTATACAACGATGGTATCCACACCTCAATACAAGAAGAAGGTTAAGTTTATTCAGCTGACAGAAGTGGATGAGAAGCAACTTTTAGCAGTAATCGTTTTTGAACGAAATATTGTTAAGAATAAAATCATTCAAGTTACAGCATCCTTAGATAAGGAAACACTTCTTAAGCTTAATATAATTATCAATACATTTTTGCAAGGCCTGGATCTTGGTGAAATCAATCTTCCGGTCATCTCCCAGATGAAGGAACAGGCAGGAGATTACAGAAACCTTGTGAATGACATTTTGGATGCTGTTATGCAGGCAGTTACCGAGGAAGAAGATATTGAGATATTTACTTCCGGTACAACCAACATCTTACGATATCCGGAATTAAGCGATAAGGAAAAAGCCAGTGAAATCCTATACACATTGGAAGAAAAGAAAGCCCTTACCGAGTTAATCCAGGATAAGATGGAGGATGAAGAGAACCGTGGTATTCAGGTTTATATTGGTGATGAGACATCGGTGGAAGCCATGAAGGAATGTTCCGTTGTAACTGCAACTTATGAAATCGAAGAAGGTGTCTATGGGAAGGTTGGAATTATCGGACCAAAGAGAATGGATTACCAGAAGGTGGTTAGTACCCTGCAATCACTGATGGTACAACTGGATGATATCTTCAAGAAGAAAACTTAACAGCTTATCTTCCGTTAATTAAGAAGGTATGAAGAAAGGTGGTAATCAGCACTTGGAAGATATGGATAAAGCAATAGAAATAATGAAAGCAGCCATGGAGAAGGAGAAAGGGATGAACGACAAGTCGACAGAAGCAAAGGATCAGAACATAGATGATCAGAAGGAGCAAATAACTGAGGATGTAAATCTGGAGGATACTGCTTGCGATACGCAGGAAGCCAAATGCGAAGAGGCAAATGAAGCTGATACGCAAGGTAAGGCGGATAAAGCCGGTAAAACATTCTTTAAGAATTCCAAGTCAAAGGAATTAGCGGCTAAGGATGAGAAAATTGAAGAGCTTTCGGATCGACTAATGAGAACGATGGCTGAATTTGATAATTTCCGTAAACGCTCCGAGAAGGAAAAAACCATGATGTACGATATAGGCATTAAAAGCTTCATTGAGAAGATGCTTCCTATCGTTGATAATTTTGAAAGAGGCTTAGGTACCGTAACCGAAAAAGAAAAAGAAAGTGGATTTGCACAGGGTATTGAGATGATCTTCCGTCAGCTAATGACAGCACTGGATGAAATCGGAGTAAAACCGATTGACGCCGTAGGAAAAAACTTTGATCCAAATCTGCACAATGCAGTGATGCATGGTGAGGATGATAGCTTAGGAGAGAATATCGTATCCGACGAGTTCCAAAAGGGATATATGTATAAGGATATGGTAGTTCGTCACAGTATGGTTAAAGTAGTAAATTAATTGATAAACACATTACAACATTAATAATTTATTAGGAGAAATAATTCCTTCTAATAAAATTAAAAAGGTCAAATTATTTATTTAAGGAGGACATTTCCTCCTAAGCAAGTCTATCTAACATTAATAATTCTATTCAAAAAGTTAGCTTTGCAAACTTTTTGAATCAAGTATTAAGGAGGAACAATTCCTCCTAATGTAGTCATTGAAAAACAACATATTATTTAAGGAGGACATTTCCTCCTAAGCAAGTCTATCTAACATTAATAATTCTATTAAGGAGGAAAATAAACATGGGTAAAATTATAGGTATTGACTTAGGTACAACAAATTCATGTGTAGCCGTTATGGAAGGCGGAAAGCCGGTAGTTATTGCTAATACAGAAGGTGCAAGAACAACACCTAGCGTTGTTGCATTTACAAAGACAGGAGAGCGTCTCGTTGGTGAGCCTGCAAAGCGTCAGGCAGTTACCAATTCCGATAAAACAATCTCTTCCATTAAGAGACATATGGGTACTGACTTCAGAGTAAAGATTGATGACAAGAGATATTCACCCCAGGAAATCTCTGCAATGGTTCTACAGAAGCTGAAGGCAGATGCAGAAAGCTATTTGGGCGAGAAGGTTACAGAAGCAGTTATTACGGTTCCCGCTTACTTTAACGATGCTCAGAGACAGGCGACTAAGGATGCAGGAAAGATTGCAGGTCTTGATGTTAAGAGAATTATCAATGAGCCTACCGCAGCAGCATTGTCATATGGTCTTGATAACGAGCACGAGCAGAAGATTATGGTATATGACTTGGGTGGTGGTACCTTCGACGTATCTATTATTGATATCGGTGATGGTGTTATCGAAGTACTTGCAACCTCCGGTGACAACAGACTGGGCGGCGATGACTTCGACGATAGAGTTACCAGATACATGATCGATGAATTTAAGAAGTCTGACGGTGTTGACTTATCTACGGATAAGATGGCACTTCAGAGATTAAAGGAAGCAGCAGAGAAGGCTAAGAAGGAATTATCCTCTGCAACCACAACCAATATTAATCTTCCTTTCATTACAGCGACAGCAGAAGGTCCCAAGCACTTTGACATGAACTTGACCCGTGCTAAATTCGATGAGTTAACTCATGATTTAGTCGAGAGAACCGTAGTTCCCGTTCAGAATGCTCTTCGTGATGCAGGTCTTACTCCTGCGGACATTAAGAAGGTATTATTAGTAGGTGGTTCTACCAGAATCCCTGCTGTTCAGGATAAGGTTAGACAGTTAACCAATCAGGATCCTTCCAAGACTTTGAACCCGGATGAGTGTGTTGCTATCGGTGCTTCTATTCAGGGTGGTAAGTTAGCAGGCGATGCAGGTGCAGGTGACATCCTTCTTCTTGATGTAACTCCGTTGTCCCTTTCTATCGAGACCTTAGGTGGTGTTGCTACCAGATTAATCGAAAGAAATACAACCATTCCTACCAAGAAGAGTCAGATATTCTCCACTGCAGCTGACAACCAGACCGCTGTTGACATCAATGTTGTACAGGGTGAGAGACAGTTCGCGAAGGATAATAAGAGCCTTGGACAATTCCGTCTGGACAGCATTCCGCCGGCAAGAAGAGGTGTTCCTCAGATTGAAGTTACCTTCGATATCGATGCAAACGGTATTGTTAATGTATCTGCGAAGGATCTTGGAACTGGTAGAGAACAGCATATTACAATTACAGCAGGCTCTAACTTGTCAGATTCTGATATCGACAAGGCTGTAAGAGAAGCTGCAGAATATGAGGCACAGGATAAGAGACGTAAGGAAGCAGTAGATGTAAGAAACGATGCAGACTCAATGGTATTCCAGACAGAGAAGGCCCTCTCAGAGGTTGGCGATAAGATCGACGCAGCAGCAAAATCAACTGTAGAAGCTGATCTTGCAAGACTGAAGGAATTAATCGAGAAATCCAATCCCGAGGTTATGAGTGAAGGCGAAGTTGCTGATATTAAGTCTGCTAAGGATAAATTAATGGAGGATGCACAGGCCTTATTTGCTAAATTATATGAGCAGAGCGGTGCTGCCGGAGCAGGTCCTGATATGTCAGGTGCAGGCTTTAACGGAGGTCAGGCTGACGGTTCTACCGGCGGAAATTACGGTGATGATGTAGTTGACGGAGATTACCGCGAAGTATAATCGGTTAGCTCCCTGAGCAACCGTATACAAGTTGAAATATGACCAATTTCGGGAAGGATGATTTTTATTGGTAAAATCATTCTTCCTGACATGGGATTTTTCGAATAGATGCAATAAGGCGGTCAGTACTGACTGCCTATTTGCGATTAACATAGGATGGAAACGTAAGGTTTCCTGATCGATATAATGCATAGCTATGAAAGGTGAAGAGAACAATGGCGGATAAACGAGATTATTATGAGGTCTTAGGTGTCAGCAGGACTGCGACGGATGACGAACTCAAAAAAGCATATAGACAACTCGCAAAGAAATACCACCCGGATACGAACCCGGGGGATAAAGCTGCAGAAGCGAAATTTAAAGAAGCCTCTGAGGCTTATGCCGTTCTAAGTGATGCTGACAAACGCAGGCAATATGATCAGTTCGGCCACGCAGCCTTTGAAGGGGGAGCCGGAGGCGGCGCCGGTGGGTTTGATTTCAGCTCCATGGATATGGGTGATATTTTTGGAGATATCTTTGGAGATCTGTTTGGAACACGATCCAGACGTGCCAATAATGGACCCATGCAGGGTGCAAACCTTCGTACTGCGGTCAGAATCACCTTTGAAGAAGCAGTTTTTGGTACAGAGAAGGAACTGGAGCTTACCCTGAAGGATGATTGTGCAACCTGTCATGGTACCGGTGCGAAGCCGGGAACTACAGCAGATACCTGTCAGAAATGTGGTGGTAAAGGCCAGGTTGTTTATACACAACAATCCCTGTTCGGTATGGTTCGTAACGTACAGACCTGTCCGGATTGTAAGGGTACCGGTAAGATTATTAAGGATAAATGTGCGGATTGTTATGGATCCGGCTATATCAGCAGCAAGAAGAAAATAAAGGTTTCCATCCCGGGCGGAATTGATAGCGGTCAAAGTGTGAGAATCCGCAGCAAAGGAGAACCGGGTACCAACGGTGGTCCGAGAGGGGATCTCTTAGTAGAGGTTGAGGTTAGCAGACATCCGATTTTCCAGAGACAGGATTACGATATTTTCTCAACAGCACCGATATCCTATGCTACGGCAGTATTAGGCGGTGATATTAAGATCAATACTGTGGATGGCGATGTGATTTATAATGTTAAACCAGGTACACAGACCGATACGAAGGTTCGTCTCAGAGAAAAAGGAGTTCCAAGCCTGAGAAATAAAGCAGTACGCGGTGATCACTATGTTACCCTGGTGGTACAGGTTCCTACTAATCTAAACTCTGAACAGAAGGATCTCTTGAAGAAATTCGATGATGCCATGACCGGTAAGACAGATCGCGGTGCAGAAAGCACGGAGAACGAAAAGGGCAAGAAGAAGTTCTGGAAGTAAAGGATTTTATAATGCAAAAATCCTTGGGAAGAACTATGGAGGAATTTAGCAAAGCAAATTCCTACTGGTTGCGCCATTGGAGCAAACTCCTTGTTCTTACGGTGTTTTGTAATATTTCGGAAAGGGATACTATATGAAGTGGACGAAATTCACATTGGATACAACGACAGAAGCAGTCGATCTGGTCAGTGATATGTTGAATGATTTAGGGATTGCCGGTATAGAGATCAGCGACAATGTTCCGATAACGGAAGAAGAGAGAAAGCAGATGTTTATCGACATCCTGCCGGAGCTTTCGGAGGATGATGGGACTGCTCAGGTCAGCTTTTATGTGGAGGTCGAGGAAGATATCGATGCTTTGACCAGTAAGGTAAGAGCAGGACTGGAAGAGCTGTCTGCCTATACCGAAATCGGAACAGGTAAAATTGAGATTTCTCAGACAGAAGATAAGGATTGGATCAATAATTGGAAGGAATTCTTCAAGCCCTTCCGTGTTGACGATACAATTGTCATCAAGCCCACCTGGGAAGAATTGACCGATCATAAGGAAGGGGATCTGATCATTGAGATTGATCCCGGTACCTCCTTCGGAACCGGAGCCCATGAGACGACTAAGCTTTGTATCATCGGTATGAAACAGTATCTAGGACCGGATTCGGTTGTTCTTGATGCAGGAAGCGGCAGCGGTATTCTTTCCATCCTGGCGAAGAAGCTTGGTGCCAAGGAAGTTCTCGGAATGGATATCGACCCCAATGCAACAATTTCCGCAATCGATAATGCCGAAGTAAACCGTTTAGAGATAGAGAAGGGTAAGCTTAGCTTTATTACCGGGAATATAATCGATGACGGTGAAATCCGAACAGAAATCGGTAAAAACAAATATGATATGGTAGTTGCTAATATATTGGCGGATGTTATCATACCCTTATCCGATGTAATCGGCGAAAATCTCAAGGACGGAGGAATATTCATCAGCTCTGGGATTATATATATGAAAGAAGAAGTGGTAAGAGAAGCGCTCCTAAAAAACAACTTTACGATTTTGGACGTAATCAAAATGGGAGACTGGGTTTCATTTATTGCTCAAAAATAAATGCTTCGACTATAAATAGCAATTCATAACGGAATCGATGAAGGCTCTGCCTTTATCGTTAAAATACTCCCGGAAGTATTCACGGATACTTCCGGGAGATTTAGTGTTCTGAGATTATGGCAGTCAATGTGGAAGCTTCTTGTTCTGTCATTTGGCTTTCTGCCTCTTCAATCATGGTCAGATCCTTTGTGGTTAGTGCAGAGGAGCAGCCTCCGAGGCTTAATGCAGAAACCAATGTAAGTACGATATAAATAAATCTTTTCGTAAAATCCCTCTTTCTTAATTCGTGATTAATGGACTCATACCAAGAAGATATTCATGAATCACTTAGTGTAAAAAAACAATTGGTCTATTATAATGAATAGACGATAATTAAGAAAGAAATGTTTCATAATATTTGTTTACTTTCTTTTAAATCGATTACTCGTATTCACATAGATTAGACAACCTATGGTAAAGGCGATGAGAGCTGTGGTTGACAGAGAGATTAACCAGATAATCTCATAAATTCCTCCTATTATGGCAAAAACTAAAATTATCGCAATGACAAATAGCATATTTCCTACAAAGCGACAGAGTGCCTTTTCGTCGTATTTTGCTTTTTGCTCCTTTGACAGCATATTATATCCGGATATAAGAAAAGCCCCTCTTCCGGAGCGTAATACAACTCCTAAGCCGATAAATATCAGCAATATAAATCCTGTTACGATAATGCCGATCAAATCCTCGTTCATAATAACCTCCCTTTCGTATCAAAGCAACTTCGAGTAGCGTATCTCCGGGAAATAAGCCTTGAAATTTGTAATGTTTCCATAATGTCAGCTTACTATAAGATTAGAACTTAATATGAATAATCACCTTAATAAATACTTAAAAGTAGATTAAAAAAGCTTGAACATATGTTCTTGTTGAGATATAATAGCATTGGATGTATATACCATTTTCATGCCTACGGATAACAGCAGTTTAATACAATTAATGTGAAAAATCAAGGAGCGAACCATGCATCGTTTTTATGTAAATCAGAAGCAAGTAACGGATCAGATGGTACGGATAACCGGACCAGACGTTAATCATATTAAGAATGTACTTCGGATGAAACCGGGCGAAGAAATCATAATTTGCAATGGACAAGGAAAAGATTGTTATTGTATAATTGATAGGGTATCTGAGAACGAGATCATTGCATTAATGCAGACCGTAAAGGATACGGACTCAGAGCTTGGAACCAGAATAACCCTATTTCAGGGGCTGCCGAAGTCAGATAAGATGGAGCTAATTATACAGAAAGCAGTTGAGCTTGGTGTACATGAAATTGTTCCGGTTATGACAAAGCGAGTAATCGTAAAATTAGATGATAAGAAGAAGGAAGAAAAGAAGCTGGAGCGATGGCAGGCAATCGCAGAAGGAGCTGCAAAGCAATCCGGACGCGGCATCATACCAATCATCAAACCGGTTCAAACCTACGCCCAAGCAATTGAATATGCAAAAAACTTTGATAAAAATATCATTCCTTATGAGAATGCAAAGGGGATGCAGTATACAAGAGACATTATGAACGGTCTTTCAAAACACAAAACAGTTGGAGTATTTATCGGGCCTGAGGGTGGTTTTGAAGAGGCTGAAGTCGATCGTGCAAAGCAGGTGGGAATTGACCCGATTACACTTGGCAAACGTATTCTACGCACAGAGACAGCCGGTTTGGCTGTACTGGCAATGATGGTACTGGTTTTAGATGAGGTATAATCGGTACTACTTTTACCGGAAATAACAATGGTTATATAGGAGGTAAATAATTAATGGAGATACATCTATGGAGAGAGATACTGGATCCTTATGCCTTGGCTGTTGACGAATTAATCATAAAATTTAATCATATCATTGATGAATACCGGCACGTAGGTGTCTATTCTCCAATCGAGCAAGTGACTGGTCGTGTCAAGACTATTTCAAGTATTTTAGAAAAAGCGCAAAAGAAGAATCTGGATCTCGCCAATTTTGAAGAGAAGATTGACGATATCGCCGGAATTCGTATTATTTGTCAATTTGTTGAAGATATCTATAAGGTAGTTGATATCATCAAGAATAGATCCGATATGAGGATTAAGAATGAGAAGGATTATATCAACAATATGAAAAAGAGCGGCTACCGTTCCTATCATTTGATTGTATACTATGATGTGGAGACTCTGAAGGGTAAGAAATCGCTACAGGTTGAGATACAGATCCGGACGCTGGCGATGAATTTCTGGGCGACAATAGAGCATTCCCTGCAGTATAAGTACAAGCAGAATATGCCGGAGCATATCAGGGAGCGCTTAACCTCTGCTGCCGAGGCTATCTTAATCCTTGACCGGGAAATGAGCGTAGTCAGAGATGAGATCATGGATGCACAGAATTCCTTTACAATAAAGGCTAATATAGTAGCTGACATTCTTACAAACATTCAGAATTTATATAAAGTAGCAAATAAGCAGGAGGTAGTGTCAATTCAGGATGAATTCTTCCGTATCTATCAGAGCGGTGATCAGACAGAACTGGCGAGATTCAGCAAGGAGTTGGACCTGATTTCAGCTCGATATCGTGCTCAGAGCTTGCGATAAGACAAATGAGACTTTCGCATAATAATAACCTATTATGCGAAAGCCTTATCATTATTGATGAAAAATGGAGATAAAAAATGAATCTACCTAAATTATTTGAGGACAGAATGAGAAAACTTTTGGGGGAGGAATATGAAGCGTATCTGAAGTGCTATGAGAAACCGCATTTTGGCGGAGTACGTGTGAATACTCTGAAGGCTACCCCGGAAGAATTCGAAGACATCTGTCCTTTTTCTATAAAAAGAATACCCTGGGTCAGTAATGGCTATTACTATGATACACAGGAGCAGCCGGCGAAGCATCCTTATTATTACGGAGGATTATATTATATTCAGGAGCCGAGTGCTATGACTCCGGCAAGTCTACTGCCGATTCAGCCGGGAGATAAGGTACTGGATGTGTGTGCGGCTCCCGGCGGTAAGAGTACGGAGCTGGGTGCAAGGCTACAGGGAGAAGGTATTCTGGTGTCCAATGATATCAGTAATTCCAGAGCCAAGGCATTGCTTAAGAATATCGAGCTGTTCGGCATCCGTAATGCTTTGGTGCTGTCGGAGGCTCCGAATAAGCTGGTGGATTATTTTGAAGGTTATTTTGATAAGATATTAATCGATGCCCCATGTTCCGGTGAAGGAATGTTCCGTAAGAGTCCCGCAATAATGAAGAACTGGGAGCAGTACGGAGTGGATTATTATAATAAGCTGCAGAAGGAAATAATATTGTTTGCAGCGAAGATGCTAAAGCCGGGCGGGTTTATGCTATATTCGACCTGTACCTTTTCTCCCGAGGAGAATGAAGGTACCATTGCTTATCTGATGGAGCAATGCCCTGAGTTTCATGTAGTGGAAGCTATTCCGGGAGAAGAGTGGCAGAAGGAATACAGTTTATCCTATGAAGGCTTTGACCAAGGAAAGCCCCATTGGCTTGATGAACTTGCCAATCCGCCTCAGATCTCTCCGGAACATAGGGAAGAATTGAAAAATTGTATTCGTTTATGGCCCCATAGGATTGACGGTGAAGGACATTTTATAACCTTGCTCCATAAAAGGAAAGAGGAAGCTTCAGATATAGCTCGGATGCCTTCCTCCTTTGAGAAGGAGATGAAGCCGAATAAGGCAGGTAGAAATACGGGAAGCCCTTCACTTCAGAATTCATTGGGGAAGAATAAAAGTATCATCTCCGACGAAGCATTGGAATTCATCAAGGAACTAAACTTCCCGGTGAAGGAAGAGCTGCTTCATGTTCATGAGGATCGGCTGTATCTTCTACCCGAAGGATTACCGGATCTCAAGGGACTTCGTATCATGAGACAGGGTTTACTGCTTGGTGAGATGAAGAAACAGCGCTTTGAACCCTCTCAAGCACTGGCCTGCGCTCTTACTACGAAGGATTATGATAAGCAATTGAGATTTAAGGTAGATGATCCTAACATCATCCGCTATCTGAAATGTGAATCCATCGAACTGGAGCAGGAACTGGAGGATGGCTGGTATCTGGTTTGTGTTGAGAATTTCCCGTTGGGATGGTTAAAGGCAGCGAAGCACAGCTATAAGAACAAATACCTACCCGGTTGGAGATGGATTTAGTGTGAGATAGTAGTATGGAGGGTTATTATGGCGGGACAGCTACGTCTGGATAAGTACCTGGCCGATATGGGGCTTGGTACCAGAAGTGAGATAAAAGAATGGATTCGTAAGGGCAGAGTGAAGCTGAATGATACAGTATGTAATAAACCGGAGAGTAAGGTAGTTGTGGGTACCGATCTTGTTCGCTTTGATAACAGATTGGTGGGGTATGTGCAGAAGCAATATATTATGCTTCATAAGCCGGCCGGTGTAGTGTCTGCTACCAATGACAATGTCAATAAGACGGTTTTGGATCTGATCACGGATAAAAAGAGTAAGGATTTATTCCCGGTAGGAAGACTGGATAAGGATACGGAAGGCTTACTGCTGATTACCAATGACGGTGACCTTGCTCATCAGCTACTGTCTCCGAAAAAGCATGTAGATAAGGTATATTATGCTAAAGTGCGAGGAAGAGTAACACAGGAGGATAAAGACGCCTTTCTGGAAGGAGTAGATATTAAGGACGAAGAGCTGACGATGCCGGCTGTCCTTCAAATCTTAATCTCAGATGAGATATCGGAGGTTGAAATAACCCTGCAGGAGGGAAGATTTCATCAGGTGAAAAGAATGTTTGAAGCAGTCGGCAAAGAGGTACTCTATCTGAAGAGATTATCTATGGGCAGTCTTGTATTAGACCCTGGCCTAAAGCCGGGTGAGTACAGGGAGTTGACAGAGCAGGAATTATCCGGGCTTAAGAAGGGTATTTAAGCTTGTCCGGTATCTGGACAATATTAGACCCGTCATTCAATTACTTGGGAAAGGCATAATAATTACTTAAGATCAGAAGTATGCTTTATACGGAAATGGAGAAGATATGTTAAAGAATATAGAGGCTGTAATATTTGATTTGGATGGAACTCTGGTTGATTCCATGTGGATGTGGAGAAGTATTGACATTGAGTATCTGAAAAGATTCGGAATTGAGATGCCACAGGAGCTTCAGAGCTGTATTGAAGGAAAAAGCTTTTCGGAAACGGCCGTTTATTTTAAAGAACGCTTTCAGATACCGGACAGCCTGGAGCAGATTAAGAGTGATTGGAATGAGATGGCCTGGGAAAAGTATGAGAACGAGGTTCCGCTTAAGGAAGGTGTTGCTGAACTGCTACAGCATTTGAAGCTGGAAGGAATACCGGCAGGCATAGCAACCAGTAACTCCAAGGAATTAGTAGAATTGATTGTTCGTAAGCATGGGATTGAGGATTATTTTGGTTCCATTCGCACCTCCTGTGAGGTGGCAAAGGGAAAGCCTTCGCCGGATATCTATCTTCTGGTTGCCAAGGATCTCGGGGTATTGCCCGAGCACTGTCTGGTATTTGAAGATGTGCTGCAGGGAGTAATGGCGGGGAAGAATGCGAATATGAAGGTATGTGCCGTATATGATGAGTATTCCGAAAAGGATCAGGAGGAGAAGATTAAACTATCAGATTATTATGTTCATTCTATATCCGAAGTTCTTAATCTCCCCTAAGAAATCGAAACAGTAGCATATGGCTACATAATAAAATTATGTTAATAATTATGTTAATTTATTTAAAATAAATGCAGCCAAATCAGGCTGGGAGGGTACCGGGTGAAGCAATTTTATGTACAACAGAACGAAGCAGGGCAACGCTTGGATAAGCTTCTTGCAAAGCTATTAAATAAGGCTCCCAAGAGCTTTATCTATAAGATGCTTCGAAAGAAAAATATAACCTTGAACGGGAAAAAGGCGGAGGGCTCTGAGAAGCTTGAGGTACAGGATGAGATTAAGCTCTTCCTGTCGGATGAAACCTATGCATTATTTAGCGAAGAGGTTCAGACTACAAACGTAGAACATGATCTTGCTATCATCTATGAGGACAAGCACATCCTGATCGTGAATAAGCCGCTGGGGATTCTCTCACAGAAGGCAGAGAAAGAGGATGTATCCATGGTGGAGCATATCATAGCCTATCTGCTTTCTACAAACCAGATTACCAAGGAACAGCTTATTAGCTTTAAGCCTTCGATATGCAATCGTCTGGATCGCAATACCGGTGGCATTCTGATTGCCGGTAAGACGTTACCGGGTCTACAGGAGATGGCTAGATTATTAAAGAATCGCTCCTTGGGTAAATATTATCTTTGTATTGTCAAAGGCCGGGTTGAGAAGAAGGAGCGGATAGAAGGATATCTGAGTAAGGATGAGAAGAAGAATCAGGTTACCATACTTCACACAGAGGAAGAGAATTCGGAATACATCTGCACCGAATATGAGCCAGTCTCCTATGCAGAGCACAAATATACCCTGCTTAGGGTTAAATTAATTACCGGTAAATCCCATCAGATTCGTGCTCATCTGGCCAGCATCGGACATCCGATTATCGGTGATTACAAATATGGGGATCAGAAGACGAACCATTTCTTTAAGGTGAATTATGATTTATCCAGCCAGCTGCTGCATTCCCATCAGATGGTTTTTCCCGAGCTTAAGGGTGAATTGGCGCATCTGTCCGGTAAGAGCTTTACAGCAAAGCTGCCGGAGCAATTTGAGAAGATTAAGAAGGATTTATTCGAAGCGGAAGTAATTGAATAATACAGCCTTCAAGTGTTTTATTGCAGTATCATACTTGTATGTATGAGCTGGTATATCATTATATAGGAAAGGAGGTGCCGGTATGCCATCATGGAACTCCAGGGGCTTAAGAGGCTCCCTGCTGGAAGAAATGATCAATTATACGAATACGAAATATCGTGAGAAGGGGTTGGCGTTGATGCAAAAGGTACCGACACCGATTACTCCGATCAATATTGACAAGGAAAATAGACATATTACTCTCGCATATTTTGAACAGAAGAGTACGGTCGATTATATCGGTGTGGTGCAAGGGATACCGGTGTGCTTTGACGCGAAGGAGTGTGCGGTTGATACCTTCAGTATGAATAACGTTCATGAGCATCAGATTGCGTTTATGAAGGAATTCGAGGAGCAGAACGGAATAGCATTTCTTTTGATTTATTTTAAGAAAAGGGATATCTATTATTATCTAAGCTTTGACCGACTCTTTGAATTCTGGGAGCGGGCAAGGCAGGGCGGAAGAAAGAGCTTCCGTTACGAGGAGCTGGATGAAGCCTATCAGATACCGTTACAAACCGGTGCCTGCGTCCATTATCTACATACTCTTCAGATGGATTTGGAGCGAAGAGAAATTAGTTGACATCATAAGGATATTAAATTATAATGGAAAAACATATTAGTATGGTAGCGAATTATCACGTTACCATACTAAAGTAATATTTGGACCAATTATGTATAGTATGATAAGAAAGGCTAGGTGCTGATTATGAAGGAAAAATTACTACATACACCTGAGGGAGTCAGAGACATTTACAATTCGGAATGTGCAACAAAATTAATGCTGCAGCAACAGCTCCATCATGTACTTGAGCACCATGGCTTTCGTGATATTCAGACTCCGAGCTTTGAATTTTTTGATATTTTCAGTCAGGAAAGAGGAACCGTAGCCTCTAAGGATATGTATAAGTTCTTTGATCGGGAAGGTAATACGCTGGTACTGCGACCGGACATTACACCTTCGATTGCACGCTGCGTGGCAAAGTACTATAAGGAGGAAAGTCTTCCAATTCGACTGTGCTATATCGGGAACACCTTTATCAACAATACCAGCTATCAAGGTAAATTAATGGAGGTCACCCAGTTAGGTGCAGAGCTGATGAACGATGACAGCATTGAAGCGGATGCCGAATTATTAGCGATAACCGTGGAATGCCTGCTACAGTCAGGATTAAAAGAATTCCAGCTGGAGATCGGTTATGCGGATTTCTTTCGCGCTCTAATCGAGGAGGCTGGCTTCACCGAAGAAGAGGAAATTACGAATCTCCGCGTATTGATCGCAAAGAAGAATATGTTTGGAGTTGAGGAGATTGTAATGGAAAGAAAGATGAGTAAGGAGCTGAAGGATATCTTTCTAAAGCTTCCGGAGCTCTTCGGAAATCTTGATATTTTATCCTTCGCGAAAGGTCTCACCACCAATCAACGTGCGATCAAAGCAATTGAACGACTGGAGAAGCTTTATGATATCATGTCGGAATACGGCTATGAGAAGTACATTTCCTTTGACCTGGGAATGCTAAGCCAATATAACTATTACACCGGAATCATCTTTAAAGCCTATACCTATGGAACCGGTGATGCAGTGGTAACCGGAGGACGATATGATAAGCTGGTGGTTCAGTTTGGTAAGGAGGCGACAGCAATTGGTCTGGCAATCGTAATCGACCAATTGATTCTTGCCTTGTCCAGACAGAAGCTGCTTCCGGAGCCGGAAGCACAGGATACCTTAATTCTATATCAAAGAAGCTATCGCAAGCAGGCGATTGCTTTGGCAAATCATTTCCGAAATGGTGGAATCAATACCATTCTACAGAAGTCGAATGAGAGCTTTCGAGTGGAGGATTACACTGCTTATGCAAAAAGGATGAACATCGGCGGTATTTTAATTCTTGATAATGAGAAGGAAATAAAAGTGCTAAATATCGCTTCCGGAACACTACAGGCTGCACCGATGCAGGAATTCCTTCAGTAGCTGTGCATAATCAAAAGCTATCTTTGATAGAAGAAAGGATGGATTTATGAGATATATTACAATTGCCCTGGCGAAGGGACGTCTGGCTTTTAATACATTAGAGGTGCTGGAGAAGATTGGTATCTCCTGCGAGGAGATCAAGGATAAGACCTCCAGAAAATTAATCTTTGTGAACGAAGAGCTTAAGCTTAAATTCTTCCTGGCCAAAGCCAGTGATGTACCAACCTATGTGGAATATGGTGCAGCGGACATCGGAGTAGTCGGTAAGGACACAATACTGGAAGAAGGCCGTAAAATGTATGAGGTGGTTGACCTTGGTCTCGGAAAATGCAGAATGTGTGTAGCCGGTCCGACTTCTGCGAAGGAATTACTGAAGCATGGGGAGCTAATCCGGGTAGCAACCAAATATCCAAATATCGCAAAGGATTATTTCTATAATAAAAAGCACCAGACGGTAGAAATTATTAAGTTGAACGGTTCGATCGAGCTGGCACCCATCGTAGGGTTATCCGAAGTAATTGTAGATATTGTTGAGACGGGTTCCACTCTTCGTGAGAACGGACTGGAGGTATTGGAGGAAATCTGCAATATCTCTGCTAGAATGGTAGTGAATGAGGTCAGCATGAAGATGGAACATGAGCGCATTTCAAAGATGATCAAAGACCTGAAGGAATTGTTACAGGAGAGTAAATAGTGTGATGGACTTCTTTGTGGAAGGATATTCATACCATACCCTGAGAGCTACTAGTCGAATGATCCATAGTAATTCATAATAGAATAAAATCTATAAAGGAAAGGACGGATTGACCGATGAGAAGGATTGAGTTGAATGCAGAAACAAAAAAGAATATATTAGAGGACTTATTGAAGAGAAGTCCCAATCAATACGAGCAATATTCCGATGTGGTTACCGATATCCTAAAGGAAGTCAGAACTCGCAAGGATCAGGCCTTATTTGATTATACCAGACGTTTTGATAAGGCAGAGCTGAATCAGGATACCATCAAGGTAACGGAGGAGGAGATCCTGGAGGCTTATGAAAAGATTGATCCCACCGTGGTTGAGGTAATAAGGAAGGCAATTAAAAACATAGAGAATTACCATGCCAAGCAGAAGCAGTATAGCTGGTTTGATACGACGGAAAACGGTACCATACTCGGACAGAAGGTTACGCCGATTGAAGCAGTCGGTGTCTACGTGCCCGGCGGTAAGGCTGCTTATCCTTCCTCCGTTCTAATGAATGTGGTTCCTGCAAAGGTGGCCGGTGTAAGCAGAATTGCTATGACGACCCCTCCGGATAAGGACGGTAAGGTATATCCGGGAACCTTAGTAGCTGCTAAGGAGGCCGGCGTAACAGAGATCTACAAGGTAGGCGGAGCCCAGGCAATTGCAGCTCTGGCTTACGGAACGGAAAGTATTGCGAAGGTCGATAAGATTGTAGGTCCCGGTAATATCTACGTTGCCTTAGCGAAAAAGGCAGTATACGGGCATGTGAGCATTGATTCCATAGCCGGACCCAGCGAGATTCTGGTCCTTGCCGATGAGACTGCCAATCCGAGATATGTAGCTGCCGATCTGTTATCCCAGGCAGAGCATGATGAATTAGCCTCCGCCATCTTAATAACCACCAGCAAGGAGCTTGCCGAGCAGGTAGCTAAGGAGGTGGATCAATTCGTTGCTGAGCTTTCCCGTAGTGAGATTATCCGAAAATCCTTAGACAATTACGGTTATATTATGGTTGCCGATACACTGGAGGAAGCGATTGATGCGGCTAACGAGATTGCCTCGGAGCACTTAGAGATTATGACGAAGGATGCTTTTATGGTGATGACCAAGATCAAGAATGCAGGTGCAATCTTCATCGGAGAGTATTCCAGTGAACCGTTGGGAGACTATATGGCAGGTCCCAATCACATTCTTCCGACCAATGGAACCGCTAAGTTCTTTTCACCTCTAAGCGTGGATGATTTCATCAAGAAATCGAGTATCATATCCTACTCGAAGGAAGCTTTGGAGCCTATTTATAAGGATATTGTTACCTTCGCAAATTCAGAATATCTTACTGCACATGCCAATTCCATCGCCGTCAGATTTGAATAATGTATTCGTAACTTTTGTATTTCTTACATTAGAAAGAAAAGAAGTTTGACATTTATTGCTCTTATTGTATAATTATATAGAATGGGAAGGATGAGATGAATGAATACCAGAAGCGCGGTGATTACCCGAAATACCAAGGAAACAGAGATCAGCATGGAGCTGACAGTTGATGGAAGCGGAAAGGCGCAGATTGAGACAGGTATCGGCTTTTTTAATCATATGCTGGACAGCTTTACACGTCATGGCTTTTTTGATATGAAGCTGACTGTAAAGGGAGACTTATATGTCGATTCCCATCATACAATTGAGGATACCGGAATTGTTCTTGGTCAGGCTATTAAAAGCGCGTTAGGAGACAAGCAGGGAATTAAAAGATACGGTTCCTTCATTCTCCCAATGGATGAGACTTTGGTGCTTTGCGCCATTGATTTATCAGGGCGTCCTTATCTTTCCTATGATCTTGATTTTACGACTGACAAGGTAGGCTATATGGAAACAGAGATGGTTAAGGAATTCTTTTATGCAATCTCTTATTCTGCCGGCATGAATTTACATATCAAAAAGCTGAGTGGCGGTAACAACCATCATATAATAGAAGCAGCCTTCAAAGCCTTTGCAAAGGCATTGGATGAGGCCTGCAGTTTAGACGCACGTATCCATGGGGTATTATCTACCAAGGGATCGATTGACTAATATTTTACTGGTGAAAGGCAAAGGTGCATGATGAAACTATTTCCGGCAATTGATATCAAGAATGGACAATGTGTAAGATTAAGACAGGGGAGCTTTCAGGATATTTTGGTATATTCTGATGTCCCTTTAAAGATTGCAAAACAATGGGAAGCTTGCGGAGCTTCCTTTATCCATATTGTAGACCTCGACGGCGCACTGGTCGGTCATTCGGTAAATGATGATGTGATCCAAAGCATAATATCCGAGATTAAGGTGCCGGTTCAGGTGGGCGGAGGAATCCGTACCATTAAGGATATCGAGAATAAGCTGGCACTAGGGGTAGACAGAGTAATCATCGGAACCAAAGCCGTGAAGGATCCGGCCTTTATCAAAGAGGCTGTAACTACCTTCGGTTCCAAGAGAATAGTGATTGGGATTGATGCCAAGGATGGCATGGTTGCCATCGAGGGTTGGGAGAAGGTAAGCAGCTATCAGGCAGTCTCATTAGCGATGGAGATGAAGAAATTAGGTGTAAAAACGATTGTGTATACCGATATATCGAAGGATGGGATGCTCCAAGGACCGAATATTTCGCATACCAAGGAAATGGTAGAGGTAACCGGTCTTGATATCATCGCCTCCGGTGGTGTATCCTCCTTGAAGGATCTGGAGATGTTAGAAGAAATTAAGGTATATGGTGCTATCGTTGGCAAGGCATTATATGAGAATAAAATCGAACTGAAGAAGGCAGTGAATCTGTTTGAGACTAAGAAATCATCATAATGAGAGTTTTTAGAGCACAAACTAATTCAAAGGGTAGTTATGATATGTTAATTAGAGAATAATATTCTTAAGATATATATACTTATCTTTATACTGAAGATGAACCGGAAACGAAGAAATATAGTTGAACTTAGAACAAATATTATATATAATCAAGAATTAAGTAAGCAATACGAAAAGTGGAATACTCCAGGAGGTATAAGTTCAAATGTCTTATAAAAAAATCATCCCCTATATTAATGCGGAAAATGAAATCCCGGGTAATATCTTAAAGCTTGCTGAGGAGTATTCTTATGGGGGAGCAGACGAGCTGTTGATCTATAATTACTCGAAGGACGAGAAGTCAAGAGAAGAGTTTCTGACTCTCGCCAAGGAGCTATCGAAGAGAGTCGATATTCCCTTTATTATCGGTTATCATGTAGAACGGATGGAGGACATAAAGAAAGCAATTTATACCGGTGCAGATGCAATCCTGACCAAATATACCTTACTAAATAACAAAGACCTCTTAAAGGAAGCATCGGATCGTTTCGGCTCTGATAAGATTATTGTGGAAGTAGACATGATGGATTTTATGGAGGCGGAGGGTGAAGATTTATGTCATACGCTTGCAGGCTGTAAGGTTGGCAAGGTATTATTAAAGCATGTCGCTCTGTCTGCGAATACAATATCTAAGATCGAGTCATCACCACTGCCGGTTATTATTCGCGACAGCTTAATCCGCAATGATATCAGCAATCTCTTAACCATTCATAATGTAATCGGAGTGTCTACGAATTTCTTTGAAAATAAAGATATCATGAAAGCGAAGCATGCTTTAAAGGCAGAAGGAATAGAGGTTAATTCCTTTGAAAGCAGCATAGCATTTTCTGAATTCAAGCTTGATTCGAACGGACTTATTCCCGTAATAGTGCAGGATTATCGTTCCAATGAGGTACTAATGCTTGCTTATATGAATGAGGAAGCATATAATAAGACTGTTGTGACCGGACGTATGACGTATTTTTCCAGAAGCCGTCAGGAATTATGGGTTAAGGGTGAGACCTCCGGACATTTCCAATATATGAAGGAATTATCGATTGATTGTGATAAGGATACCTTACTGGCCAAAGTACTTCAAGTTGGTGTCGCCTGTCATACCGGTAATAAGAGCTGTTTCTATACAGATCTGGTGAAGAAGGAGTATAAGGATATTGATCCCTTCCATGTATTTAAGGATGTTTATGATGTGATTATAGATCGCAGGCGTAACCCGAAGGAAGGCTCCTATACCAATTATCTGTTTGATAAGGGTATAGACAAGATCCTTAAGAAATGCGGAGAAGAGGCCACAGAGATTACAATTGCCGCCAAGAACCCAGGTGCAGAGGAGCTTCGCTATGAAATCGCGGATTACCTGTATCATTTGATGGTGTTAATGGCAGAATGCAATCTGGACTGGGATGATATCACAACAGAATTAGCTCATAGAAAATAGTGTGAATAAAGGATTTTATAAAGCTAAAATCCTTGAAAAGAACTACGAAGTTCGTCCATGGGAACGAACTCCTTGTTCTTTCGGGATATGTACCTGCGTCTTCCTGAAGTATAAACTGTCTCGCATGCGAGACGTTGCACACTTGGCACAAACTGATTCTAAGGAGAGGCAATAATAAGTATATTAAGCAATTATATAATATAGGAGGCTATAAACGTGCAAACATATGGAGTAAATGATCTTAGAAGAATGTTTCTGGAATTCTTTGAAAGTAAGGGGCACCTGGTGCTGAACAGCTTTCCCTTGGTTCCTCATAATGATAACAGTTTATTATTAATTAATTCCGGTATGGCTCCTCTTAAGCCATATTTCACAGGACAGGAGATACCGCCGAGAAAGCGTGTGGCTACCTGTCAGAAGTGTATCCGTACCGGTGATATTGAAAATGTCGGTAAGACAGCAAGACATGGCACCTTTTTTGAGATGCTTGGTAACTTCTCCTTCGGAGATTATTTCAAGCATGAAGCAATCGCCTGGTCCTGGGAGTTCCTAACCGAGGTTGTCGGACTGGAAAAGGATCGCCTATATCCTTCTGTCTATGAGAAGGATGATGAGGCCTTTGAGATCTGGGAGAAGGAAATCGGTATCGCTCCGGAGAGAATCTTCCGTTTTGGTAAGAAGGATAACTTCTGGGAGCACGGTGCAGGTCCCTGTGGTCCCTGTTCAGAGATTTACTATGACCGTGGTGCGAAGTACGGTTGTACAGATAATCATAATTGCACCGTAGGCTGTGACTGCGATCGCTATATTGAGGTATGGAACAACGTATTTACCCAGTTTAACGGTGATGGCAACGGCAATTATGAAGAGCTTGAGTATAAGAATATAGATACCGGTATGGGTCTTGAGAGACTTGCTGCCGTAGTTCAGGATGTAAGCTCAATCTTTGATGTAGATACCATGAAAGCAATCCGTGATAAGGTATGTGAGCTTGCTCATACTCAGTATCAGTTGGATGCGAAGAAGGACGTATCCATCCGTAAGATTACCGATCATATACGTTCCACAACCTTTATGGCTTCCGATGGTGTTATTCCTTCTAATGAAGGCAGAGGCTATGTATTCCGTCGTCTGCTTCGTGGTGCTGCCCGTCATGGTAGACTGCTCGGCATCGAAGGTGATTTTATGGCTGAGCTTGCTAAGGTTGTAATCAACGGTCATAACGATGGCTATCCGGAATTGGAAGAGAAGAAGGAATATATCTTAAAGCTTCTTTCCATCGAGGAGGATAAATTTAATAAGACGATAGATCAGGGACTTAGCATATTGGCAGATATGGAGAAGGAGCTGGAGAAGAATAATAAGAAGGTACTCTCCGGTGAAGAAGTATTCAAGCTTTATGACACCTATGGCTTCCCGATCGACTTAACCAAGGAAATCTTGGAGGAAAAGGGCTTTGAGGTAGACGAGAAGGGCTTCCGTGAAGCGATGGAGGTTCAGAGAGTCACCGCCAGAAATGCACGCGGTACCACGAATTACATGGGTGCGGAAGAGACCGTATATCAGCAAATCGATCCCAGCATTACCTCTGCCTTTGTCGGCTATGACAACCTTTCCTATTCCTCAGAGATCACCGTATTAACCACCGAAACTGAGCTGACCGAGGAATTGGTAGCAGGACAGAAGGGTACGATTCTAGTGAAGGAGACTCCCTTCTATGCAACCAGCGGCGGACAGGCAGCTGACAGCGGAAGGATCTATACAAAGGATGCCGAATTTGAGGTAGAAGATACAGTCAAGCTTCAGGGCGGTAAGATTGGTCATGTAGGAACCGTGACAAAGGGAATATTTAAGAAGAATGATAAGGTAACCTTAGAGGTAAATAAGTCTCAAAGAGCAGCAACCGCTAAGAACCATAGTGCAACCCATTTGTTACAGAAGGCACTTCGTACCGTACTCGGTACTCATGTAGAGCAGGCCGGTTCCATGGTGAGCGAAGATCGTCTGCGTTTTGACTTTACCCATTTCTCCGCTTTGTCTGCAGAGGAGCTTGAGAAGGTAGAAAGTCTGGTAAATGAGCAGATTACAAGCAGTCTTACGGTTAATACGAAGGTTATGAACATTGAGGATGCGAAGAAGGAAGGAGCTATGGCCTTATTCGGAGAGAAATATGCCAGTGATGTTCGAGTCGTTTCAATGGGTGATTACAGTAAGGAGCTTTGCGGTGGTACCCATGTTGCGAATACCGGAGTGATTACCGTATTTAAGATCTTAACCGAGACCGGTATTGCAGCCGGTGTCAGAAGAATTGAAGCCTTGACCGGCGACGGCGTATTTGCATACTACAAGGAGCTGGAGAAGGAGCTAAATGCCGCAGCAAAAGCAGCTAAGACAGAGCCTAACCAGTTAACCAATAAAATAGAGAATTATCTCGAGGAAATCAGAGCACTGAAATCGGAAAATGAGAAGTTAAAGAGTAAGCTTGCCAACAATTCCCTCGGTGACGTTATGAACCAGGTAGTAGAGGTTAAGGGAGTGAAGCTCTTAGCCGTAAAGCTTGCCGATATCGATATGAATGAGCTTCGTAATCTTGGCGACCAACTGAAGGAAAAACTGGGAGAAGGAGTTATCATCCTCGCTTCCGCAATGGCTCCGGATAAGGTAAACCTCCTTGCGATGGCTACCGATGGTGCGATGGCGAAGGGTGCTCATGCAGGCAACCTGATCAAAGAGCTTGCCGCACTGGTTGGCGGTGGTGGCGGCGGAAGACCGAACATGGCTCAGGCCGGCGGTAAGGATGCAGCCGGTATCGATACAGTTATTTCTAAGGCGCAGGATGCGTTGGGTAAACAGATCAAATAATTTTTACAAAGTCAAGCATGTTTTCCAAAAAGTATTCGTACTTTCCTGTATTCAAAAGTAAAATGCAGGAGAAAATGATACTTAGGAACAAAATCTATAGTAAGAGCATATTGCTACAAAAATAGGTTGACGAAATTGAAAAATATGCTATAATATCTCTAGTGCTATTCAAAAAATACCCAAACAGTTGTCTACGCACAATACACAACTGGAGGGAGGTTAGGTGTGAGAATATGTCAAATG
>JAEZKL010000186.1 GCA_023415475.1 Bacillota bacterium
ATATGATGCACCTTCATCACGTAAAGCTTTCACAGGAATAATAACATCGCCAGCAGGAATGTCTACTAAAACTCCACAACCACCGCAAGCAACAATTTTTTTTACACCATAGCTGATTACGTAATCTGCCATCATAGCTATTGATGCTGAACCTACTACTGCTTGCATCATACATAGTTCAATACCTTTATATTCTAAGACATATATTGGGAAGTTAGCCATTTCAGACCTGTAATTATGTCTGATTTCGGATTTATGTTTTGTAACGAAATCCTCTAAAACTTCACGAAAAAATGTTATTACACATATCTCTGGTAACAATGCTTTACCATTTCTATTTGGTATTATAACTCCATCTTTTTCGTCATCATATTCCAGAATTGGAAATGCATTTTTAAAAATAGTCAAAGAATCACCTTTTCTTAAAAATATTTTATGCTTATCAATAGTAATCATTAAAAATTAACATATAAAGGATTATACCTTCATTTAGTACTCATTATAGCTTTCCGATATAAACCGGTCAATAAATGAATCCTCTTCAATCAACCTAATTAGACGCCTACTATGGCCTAAAGCATAATCACCACCACATTCATATATCATTTTTTCAAGGCTATCAATAATATTATTATCCATTTTTATGTGCAGATTATTATAATCGCACCCTCCTTTCATAATTATTATGGATTTAACAAAAAACAAAGCACCATGCATGACCGTATACTTCTGAAACTCTTCTATTTTTGATATAACCATATATAACCAATTCGTCAACATGGTTCGTAGATTATCAAATATGACCATAAAAAAAACAGAGATTTTATTAAAACCTCTGTTCTCCTATTATTCTTTGAAGCTCCAGGACCTCTGCTTTCGATAAATCCTGATTTTTCAAATATTCTGTTAAAAATGTACTTAATGATCCGTTGTATAATTTGTTTAATAAAACTTTTGTTTCGATTGTCTGCACGGTACGTTTTGAAATTGCGGCTCTGCATAAGAACCCAGGATCTTCTCGTTTGACTGCACCTTTCTCAATCAAGCGATTAATTACTGTATACGTAGTATTTTTCTCCCAACCGATATATTCCTTAATGATTTTGGATATATCTTTTGCTGCTAAGGACTTATTGGACCATAGCAACTCCATAATATTAAGCTCTCCTTCGTGAAGACGTATTTCTGGTAACGATGACATGATATCCTACACCCCTTTTAACTATATTTCTATATTTCTACAACTGTAGAAATTAAAATACAGCATATGCTTCTCCGTTCATCTGCTGCATTTTATAGTCAAATAAAAAGAATTTAAAATATAACCGATAATAAACATAAAAGATCTCGATTTTATGAGTAACTCTACAATCCAGTAAATTCAGTAACTTACTATTGTAGAATATAATTCCTGAAGCTTGGCGCAAAAAACTACACACGTAGACCGAAGGCTGTATATCTATACTATAATAATAGAAAAAATTTGTCAACCATTTTCTTAATAAAATCTTAAAACATTAGTTAATATATGGTATTAAATGCAGAATACAGCGTAATACGGAACAAATCTTACATGATTGGAATACTCAAAATTCCTTGCAGAAACTTTAATCGAGTATGGAAGCTCATGTTTTTGCTTTAATACACTGATACTCTTCGATCTGGTATTTTCGCCAAGAAAGATTTCAATGGGTATCATCTCAAGATTCTTAGAGATAATGAAGTCGATCTTAGCCATGGACTCACTTTCCCAGAAAACAAAAGGATAATTTTTTGCCTGAAGGGATTGTGCTACGTAATTCTCTAACAATGATTTCTGATATTGAATTATGCCTTCCTGTCCCTGCACTTCTACTAATTTCGAATATAACAAGCCTGTATCCGGCAGATAGAGCTTAAAATTCGAATTATCCTCCTCACAGGAATCATTAAGTATGAAAATCTGTGAAGGGAACTGCAGAAGCTCCGTATTAATACGATTACAGCGAATTACATAGTTCTGTTCTACAAGCTTCTTGATCGCATCACGGTACATTGTGTGCGTTGTACCTTTTCTTATGATTTTATATTGGAATTTTCGGTTCTCTTTCATTAACTGATAGGGTAGACTATCTAATACCTGATTCATTTTTAACGCATCACCATCGGAATTATCACGAAAGATATAGTCATGATAAGAACCGATAATAAAGCTGTGTTGTTCGGATACATTAACCGTATCCTGAAGATTGAGGTATTCGTTCACGATGCCTGGCATTCCGCCTATCTGAAGATAGAGCTGATGCAGTGCAAGAAGCTCTTTGTGTACAATTTCAGGTATTTTCGTAGAAGAATTATAATGATTAGTGATGGTTTCGATATACCATTCATTACCGGTTGCTCTTAAAAACTCGTCAAATTCCAACGGATGGACACAAATTCGAAGGAATTCAGCTTCAAATTCCGTTGGTAAGGGATGGCTGGTAATAGCCAGAATATAGTCAAAGACGCCAACTAATAGCTTGTTCTTTATTATATACATAGCGTCCTTACAAAAGCTGACTTCGTCCAGTATTAAGATACGGGTCTCAGAGGGTTGCTCATCTGTTATATTAAAATGCTTCAGCAAACGTTCTGCGACATTACCTTCAGTTCCTGCCTGGAATAGCCTGGCCTGCAGCGGTTCACGTTCAAAATTAATATAATAGATGTGCTCAAAAAAAGACTTGGCAAAATCATAAGCAAGATAGGTTTTACCAACCCCTTTGGCACCCGCAAGTAATACGGGTATATCCTGTGTATCGGTTTTCCAACCGATTAATTCATCAATGACTTTTCTTTTCAATGAATGTTACCCCTTATGTCTTAGTTTGATTAATAAATCAGTAAAATAGTCCGGAAGCGGAGCGCTGAATTCTACATATTCCTTCGTCGTTGGATGTATAAAACCAAGTACTCCGGCATGTAAGGCTTGTCCCTCCAGATGAAAGGGATCCTTGCTTGGACCATAGACTGTATCGCCAAGAAGCGGATGACGAATACTAGCCATATGAACCCTAATTTGGTGGGTTCGTCCTGTTTCCAGGGAACATTCCACATTAGCATAGCGTTTCGCCAGATTCTCGAGCACGATATAATTTGTAGCTGCTGGTTTACCATTTTTATGATTAATGGACATCTTCTTACGGTCCTTCGGATCTCTTCCGATAGGACCCTCTACTCTTCCGCTGTCCGTCTGAAATGTGTTGTATACAATAGCCTGATATTTCCGTGTAATCGAATGCACCTTCAATTGATCCGCAATGCATTGATGCGCTTTATCATTCTTACAGGCTACCAGAACACCGGTAGTATCCCGGTCGATCCGATGGACGATTCCGGGGCGCATTACGCCGTTGATACCGGATAATTCTCCGCGGCAGTGATAAAGCAATGCATTCACCAGAGTACCGGAAGCATGTCCGGCGGCCGGATGAACCACGAGCCCTTTTTGCTTATTGATTACGATGAGATCCTTATCTTCATATATGATATCGATTGGAAGGTCCTCAGGGACGATTTCAGCCCGGGTAAGCTCAGGAAGGATAATTTGTACTGCTTGACCGGTTTTGACCTTAAAATTGGATTTTACGGGCTTCTCATCAAGAATAATCCGTCCATCCTCGATTAGCTTCTGAATATAGCTGCGGGTAAGGTCGTCTTGGATTGTCGATAAGTATTTGTCGATACGGATACCATGATGTTCTTCGGTCACGACATATTCCAGAGTTTGTTCCGACTCCGACAGCTCTAATACTTCATCCTCCATTCAAATAATCCTTTCTGGTTTACATAATAATATTATATCTACCCATATCATATTTTATATTTACTTGACCTATTTCTCTTCCTTACTCTCATTCTCTGAAGAACTCGCTGTAGGTTTATCTGCTTCGGCGGATGACTTTTTCTTAGAGCTAAACAGTCGATCCAGGAATTCAAAATCCGTATCCTTATAATAGAATACAGCCAGAAGGAATAATAAGACACAGGATACGGTCAGATAACTGTCGGCCACATTAAATAACGGGAAGTTAATCAGTTCGAAATAAATGAAGTCAACCACATGACCTAAGAAGATACGGTCTATCAGGTTGCCTACTGCTCCCGCAATAATAAACACGGTAATCAGCTTCAGCGGATTAAATTTCTTATCCTGCGGGATCTTAAGATACAGGAATACGATAAATAACAGTATGATGAAGGTGAATATGCTAAGAAATTGTACCTTGCCGCTCATGATACCCCATACGGCACCGGTATTCTCATGGTATTGCAGGCTGAATACATCCGGAATGATGACAAAGGGATCGTTGTTCATCAGTGTCTGACGAACCCACAGCTTCACTCCCTGGTCAATTGCCGTAAGAAAGATAAATAATATAAAATGCCTAAGTCTCTGCTTCATAATGTCCTCCAATAAGTACGATAAATAATATTTTATTCTATAATTGATTGAATTGCGGAAAGCATCTCAGCTTTCGTTACGGTAGTATCAATGACCGCATTTCCGACCTGCTGTAGCAAAATGAATTTGATTTTATCCGAGTCCATCTTTTTATCTGATCTTGTTACCTCATATACCTTCTCAGCTGATAAGCCCTTTACAGTGATTGGCTGTCTGAAGCATTTCATTGTATGAAGGATATCCTGATATTCGGTTTCCGAGATCGATCCTCTCTTCAGTGACAGATATGTGGCTGCAGCCATACCGATACAGACACATTGTCCATGCAGCAGAGTCAGCTCCTTTAGCTTCTCTACCGAATGACCAATCGTATGACCGTAATTCAATAATGCGCGCTCACCTTGCTCCTTGGGGTCCTGTTCTACCACTGCTCTCTTGATGAGACAGCTTCGATATACCATTTCCAGAAGAGTTTCATAATCTCTGGCATGAATTGCTGCCTCCTGTATCTTCAGCCACTTGTAATAGTCAGCATCCTTAATCAGACCATGCTTAATGATCTCCCCCATTCCGGAGAAATATTCTGCCTCAGGCAGTGTCAACAAGGTAGAAAGGTTCATATATACCAGCTGAGGCTGGTGGAAGGCTCCTACCATGTTCTTATAGGCTTTAAAATCAACGCCTGTCTTACCGCCGATACTGGAGTCAACCATTGAAAGTAGGGAGGTTGGTATCTGGATAAATCGAATTCCCCGCAGATAAGTAGCTGCTACAAAGCCGGTGAGATCACCTACTACACCACCGCCAAGAGCTACCAGAATATCATTTCGATCAAAGCCGGATTGAATCAGCTTCTCATAGCATTGACTAACGGTATCCAGATTCTTGCTGGCCTCACCTGCCGGAAAAGAGATGCTTTCCACAAGTTTAGCGGATTTTGATAAAACATCTTTAACTACTTCAAGATAGTGCTTTCCAACATTACTGTCAGTGATAATCATGACTTTACGATTACTAAGCTTCATTAGGCTAACCGCTTCTGAGAGCCTGTTAAAGCTCGGCTCTAACCAAATATCATATGCAGGTCTGCCCTCATAATTCACGGTGATTAACTGATTCATGCTTTGGATCCCTTCGTATTAGTTAGTAATATAATAAATATAGCATAACCGCATCACACAATAAGACGAGGCTATGCTATCCTCTTAATTCATGACCATAGAAAATACGCTACGCTTGCTTCTTATGATTCATCCTTCATGGTAAAGAATTCAAAACCGTCTTCCGTATGGTAGCTCTTTTCTTCCGGTTCCTCAAGAAAATCAAATTTGATTTGGTTCAGATCCGTAAGCTCCTCGTCATACTGCTTTGACAGCTCCTTCTCAGACTCGGCTTCCTGATCTAAGACTGCCTTGGTAGCAGCCACCTGTGTAGATGACTCCTTTACCTCTTCAGGCACTCTGTAACGGAAATCGTCGGTATTAACAGAAAAGCTTTTACTGTTGATCAGTTCGATCTGCGCGTTTAACAGATTCTCAAAATGTATCTTAAATAAATCATATTGCTGCATCAGATTCAGGGTTTTATGTTCAATGAATTCAATCTGCTTTCTGGCATCCTCTAAGATTAGGTTTGCCTTTGCCTTTGCCTCCGCCTCTATGGCATCCGCTTCTCTTAATGCGGTAGACTTGGTGTCCTGGGCGGTCTTCTCGGCAAGAATCAGAGCCTTCTGCAACGTCTTTTCAATGGATTTGTAGTAGCCAAGGCTATCTGTCGCGTCCTTCAATTTATGTTTCAGACTCTCATTTTCTTCCAGAAGGGCATCATAATCGGTGGACAGCTCCTTTAGGAACTGCTCTACCTCCTTCTTATCATAACCAATACCTGTCTTGAATTCTTTCTCCTGTATCTCTGATGATGTAAACATAAAAACCTCCATATAATAGGGATATCGATTTTGTGTTTATCGGAAAATGCGCTTGGCATCCGGATTTAAGAATACAATAATATTTTTACGCTGTATCTGCCCTTCTTAGTCTGATAGGAAGTGCCGGCATACAAGAATTTGCCCAGACCGCGAACAGAGACAACATCATTCTCCTTTAGTAGGTAGCTGTTTGATAGAATCTCCTTGCTGTTAACAAAGACCTTGCCTCCCTCAATCAGACCGGATAAGCTGCTACGGGAGCTGTGAAAGGCCACCGCAAGGATACTGTCCAGACGTACGGAGGAAACAGTACCAACTACCTCAGTATATTTTGCTTCATAATGAAAGTCCTGTTCTTCAATCTGGCTGGTACTGACCATGGTGTGCTTTACCTTAATCAATTGATCCAGTATAAACGGGCTGATGGTAGTATGAGCAAACAGATATCCTTCATTTGCATCAATCAGGATATCTCCGACCTTGCTGCGATCTATCCCAAGATTCAATACAGCACCAAGAAAATCCCGATGGTTTAAGCTATCCGAAAAACGCTGGTTGAGCGGGACTACCTTAATACAGGCGATCGGAAAATTTATCTCTTCTATGTTATTGATCTGATCGTTTCCACAAAAACAAAGTATTTTTCTCTCGGCATCCTGAAAACCTCCGTAAGTAAAATACTTTATCCTTGGCAATTCATTTTTGAGGCTAAGAAATATGTTCTGTTCGTTAAGATTCAGGAAATCAGAAAACATGCAAATTCCCCGATTAAATGCTGTATTCGCCAAATCCAAAAGCCTGCGGCGTAACAGCTGCTCGTCCTTATCCAAATTCATCATGGCTTAGAACTTATTATGGAAGGTCGGAGGCTCAAAACCGCTTTCCTGAATTAAATCAAGATAATCACCGGAGATGTCAACCGTATCAGGAGATACAATAAAGATTGCATTGGAGATACGATGAAGCTTGCCGTTAATTGCATATACAGAGCCGGAGATAAAATCCATGGTCCGCTGTGCTAATTTGTCATCAAAGCCTTCCAAATTGATTACAGTCGCCCTACCGGTTAATAGCATGTCGCAAATTTCCTGAGAATCTTCAAAGGAGGTGGGCTTCATAATGCAAACCTCAAGTCCCTTGGGGGTAGTGCGGATCGGTACAACCTTACTTGCTGTACTTCTTTCCATCTTAGCAATCCTCTCTTTTTTGAAATCATTATTTGCTACCGTATTTGATGCAGAAGCTGCTGTCTGGCTCTTTGGTGCTTCAGTATATCTCTCGCTTTTTGCTTCTTTACGTTCTGCACGCATAGCCCGCTTCAGCTCTTTCTCGGACTCGTCGTTCAGATAATCCTCATAATCGTCGTCCTCATCTTCGGTCAACTTCATTGAGTTAAGAAAATTTTTAAAAATATTAGACATTTGTCTATACCTCCATCTCGCCGCTTGCGGCATAAACCTTTATTCGATTCACAAAGTTATAAGAATTCACTTAGTATACGCTCTATGTTATAAGTACACAGACAATCGTTATCAGTCTATAGAATAATCGCGTTCACCGAAAATGCCTGTCCCTACTCGGATCATGGTGGCACCCTCTTCTATTGCTACTTCAAAATCTCCTGTCATACCCATAGATAGGATATTAAACTGTTCGGTACACGGTGTCGTCCTAGAAGCAACATATTTGGAAATGTTTCCATTATCATTATTATCTGCGTTTTTTGATTTTATGTCAACATATAATTGTCGCAATTTCTTAAAATACTTCCTGTTTTTCTCTGGATTTTCTACATAAGGTGCAATCGCCATCAAACCTCGTACACAAACATGGGGAAGCTGTGAAATTGCCTCTATCAAGGCAGCTGTCTCTTCGGCTTTGACTCCGTATTTGGTATCCTCTTCTGCGATGTTTACCTCAATCAGAACCTCAGAGATGACATTCCTCTTAGCCGCTTCTTCCTCAATCTGTTCTGCAAGACGCAGGGAATCAACGGAATGAATTAAGGCTACCTTGTCTACTATATATTTCACTTTATTTCGTTGTAGATGCCCAATAAGATGCCAGTGTACTCTCTCCTGAAATTCTGAATTTAGATCTTCTTGTTTTTGGACCAGCTCCTGAACCTTGTTTTCGCCAAAATGTCTCATCCCTAAGTCATAGGCCTCGCGAAGCTTCTCATTTGGTTTTGTCTTGCTCACCGCAATCAGGGTAACCTCAGAGCGATCTCTTTTGCTTCGATCGCAAGCAGCTTGTATTCTTCGCTCTATTTGCTCTATATTATCCTTCATCATGTCATAACCTCCTATGTAACAAATCCTAATACACGATTAATGAAAGTCCGTTTTTCAGACTTTCATTAATACATGATGAATGAAAGTCCGCTTTTTAGACTTTCATTAATACATGATGAATGAAAGTCCGCGTTTTAGACTTTCATTAATACATGATGAATGAAAGTTCGCGTTTTAAAAATTCATTCATACTGTGGAACGAAATTCAGCTTTCAGACTTACATTCATACCGAATTAATATATAATTGCCTGGTTCTTAGCGATAGTACCGTCCAGAGCGATCTGGTCATAGGCTGAAAGACCATTTTTCGTTTCCTTGCTGATAATCGCATATTCCTCATTCTGATACAGTATTTCGATATACTTAAACACAGCATAACCCAGGTTAACATTATATACTCCGGTTAGCTTGTTTGTCGGTCCCAGCGTATATCGTTCCGAATTGGTGGATGAATGAATATAGGTACCGGCCGGAAAGAGATCCGTATCTACATAGGCATAGGCATCATCCTGGAAATAGATATCGGTAGGTACAAAGTTATATTTTGCTTCACCTGACTTCTCATCATAGGTTTCTACAATCAGACCGTTATCAGTACTATCTGCACCCATAGAAAAATATTCTATCGGAACAAGATAAAAGTCTTTATCTATGATGGAGGTCAAGGGTATCTTAAGCCCTTCCACCGTATCAAAATCTAATTCCACCTCCAGATACCGTTTCTCCAAATAATTTGACAGATATTTATTCATGGTAATGACAGCAAAATAGTCAGAGCCTCTCTTATTTACCGTAAGTTTGCCGGTCATATCAAAATCATCCTCAAGAATAGTGAAACGGATCTGCTCTTTACCCTGTAGCTTATCATATTGGTCCTCAGTCAAAGAAAGCACCAGCTTCCATTGCTCAGAAGTAATCAGCTTATAAATCGGGACATTCACATCAATGATATCAGCTGTTCTAAGGCTTGTCCGAACATAGCTCTCCGTGTTAAACATCTCTGTACTGACATTCTCGGCTGTTACTGCTTCAAAACCGTCGGTATAATAGGATACGATTCCGCTGAGAGGACTGGATACCATATCATATGCATAGGTCTGACCTGTTTCCTCCATAAGAGCCTGTTCATTACTGAGCATTGTCGTATTAAGAATATCGAGCACAGTACTTTGTGCGTCCTCTTTAAAATCATATACCTGTTTAAAATCCTCATCTCGGAAGGATTGTCTGAAAGCACTAATCGAATGAAGGAGTTCAGCTGTGTTTTTCTCAGACATCGTAATGGGGACATCTCCGGTAGCAATTACATCAAGCATCTGGCCACTATCATCCAGCGAATAGACATAAGCGTTTTTAGCGACACGGGCACCCTCCTTCTGGTAATAAGAGACATAGCCTGCTTTTGATGAAGTAATAATCTGCTCTTCCCGAAGTATGAGGGCATTGATACGATTGTCAATTGCGGTGGTACCTTCGTGAACCTCATAGATTGAGAGTTGTTCTTTCGTAAAATAGATATATACATTAATAGCGATGTATAAAAATAGAATCAGAAATACAATAATACCGATATTAATACTTTTTCGTTTTTTGAATTTTACAACCTTATTATTATCGTTCAAGCAATTGCCTCCTATTTCGGCTTTGTTTACCATAACATTATACTTACTTTTCGCTTATTTTTAAACCCCTTTCTAACGTTTTTATTAAAATTAGTAACAATGTATTAATAAATCCTTAATAAAACATCTTACCATACCAGATACATTTACTTGTACATATGAATAAAAGTAAATAAATAGGTTATTCTATATAAAGAAAGTTATCTCTTTATATAAATTTCATAATTGCTGATTGGTGGTTTTGAAAGAAGGATATAAAGGGCTTCGAATTACAATTTGTCATGAAGGAGGTTTTTTTATGAAAACATTGGATTATATCGCTTTAATTCTGGTGGTAATTGGCGCAATAAATTGGGGCTTGATTGGTTTCTTCAGCTTTGATTTGGTGAGAGCGATTTTCGGAGATATGACATTGATATCCAGAATTGTTTATGCGCTAGTCGGCGTTTCCGGTTTATATGCATTAAGCTTTTTTGGAAGGCTTAGAAATGAATAGTAGGAATTACGAAAAGAATAATTCATACTGAGATGCAAAAAAGGAGCGGCAGTAATCCGGCGCTCCTTTTATATTCTATAAATTTAGCATCTTATAAAGATATAACAACATTATTTTTTAAACTCTCTATAAAGCTACAATAACATTCTTCTTTAAATTCTCAGGCAGTTGATTCTCATTCAGGGAAATACTTAAAACCAAATCAACATGAAACGCCTCAGAAATCTTTTCTAATTTGGAGAAGACAGTTTCTAAATCATTATCATTAATATAAGCAATTTTTAGGAAGCTATCCAGATAAATCGTCTGTAGATCATGATTACCGGATAAGATACCGCAGATAAAACCGATGAACTCACTCTGATTCTCAATGAAATAATCTCTTACATTTTCTAATCGGATCTTATTACTCAATTCGTACATATGCTTGTTGCTTTTGTCAAGATAAACAATGCTTCCTTTTGCAGCTCTCACTTCGGTGTTTGCTTTGTCGATAAGGATTTTTGTCTTACCCTTACCCTTCTCACCTGAAATTATCTGTATCATTGTAATCTCCTCCTTAATGTGGACGCAACGAAAGATGTGCGGTGCCAAATATTAAATTGTACAATTTGTATCAAAACACAAATTTTATATCTCAATTATAGTACAATTAGCATGGAAAAACAACTATAAAATATCAAATTAAAGATGTTTTCTAAAAATAAAAACCTCTTAAAATCTTTAATTCACATTAGTAAAAGATAATAAATGTGACATCTGAGAATACAGATTCTTACTGTCCGGGGCCTTCATTATAACAGAGATATACTCCTTCTCTGAGGAGTCTTTACTAAGAAGAACAAGACAGTTACCTGCTTTCCTTGTTGTTCCGGTCTTGCCACCCAAAATCTGAATTCCTTCCGGAGCGGTTGCTTCGCTGCTCAGATATGCATTTGTAGCCTGAAATGTCTTCTCCTTTGAATTTGCATCCTTATCCTTATATACTGCTGTGTAGGAGGCAGTTCCTATGATGGAACGAAAAGTTTCATAATTCGTCAGCTCATGAAAAATGAGATACATATCATAAGCGGTTGTATATTGGTTATCATCATGCAGCCCGTTGGAATTCATGAAATTGGTATGTGCTGCTCCGATTTTCTTAGCCTCCTCATTCATTAATCCTACAAAGGCTTCCTCGTTCCCGGATATATGATCGGCAATTGCGATAGCAGCATCGTTGCCGGAATAAACCAGTAAACTTTTCAGTAAAGCATCCATGGTGATGATATCACCCTCCTGAAAACCACATAGCTTTGCACCACCCTCCGTGATATGGGAGGCATTATAGCTAACCGTAACTGAATCTGTGAGCTCCCCATACTGAAGAGCCACCAAGGCAGTCATTAATTTGGTCAAACTGGCTGGATAGAGACGATCATAGACATTATCCGCATATATCATTTTCTGATCTGTAACATTCACCAGAAGACTGGAACCGGAGGTCAGCAGAACATCTTCACCAAGGTTATCCTCCGCGGTTACAATTACCAAATCTTCCGCAAAAAAATCAACATGCGATAATCGATTATCCATCGCATAACCGGTAGTGGCTGCCATTTCCTCATAGGACAGAAAATCCCCGGAAGACATTTGACATCCTCCGAATGCCATAATGAACAAGCATAAACATATACCGGTAATCAATCCTTTTCTCATACGTATCATCTCCTGCATAACGTCTTATATACAACGCCTGAATAAGAATGTCCTTACTAACATTTCATGCCTTGCATTTTGTCTATTTGCCAGTACAACTGCCAAATTCATGTAATTAAGCATAAAGTGTGCAATCCTTACAATAAAAATACATCATAAAGCAAAAAATAAAAATTATTTATATAATACATGCTAACTTTCTAATAAGTTTGTGGCCAGGTGTGCAACGTCTCGCATCCGAGACGGTTTACACTTTGAAGACAGCAGGCACAAAAGCCCGGAAGAACAAGGAGCTTGCTCTAATAGGCAAAACGAAAAATAAAATAGATAATTCTTAAATAATATAAACGATATTATAGTGAAATATATAATAAATGTTTTATACTAAGCAGACATATCTATTTTATTCATTTGTATCTCTATTAATAATTTATTATTATCAGGTTTTAAAGAGCTCTCTCCAGTCAAGATCACCGCGATCCATTGCCTTTACTATCAGTTCTGCTGTTGCCAGGTTGGTAGCTAAAGGTATATTGTGTTTATCGCAAAGCTGAAAGATATTATTTACATCAGGCTCATGTGATTTTGGTGTTAGCGGATCACGTAAAAATATGATCAGGTCCATCTGGTTGTGTTCAATCTGCGAACCTAATTGCTGTTCACCGCCAAGATGACCTGCCAGAAATTTATGAACATTCAGATTGGTTACTTCTTCAATCAATCGTCCGGTGGTACCGGTAGCATATAGATTATGCTTGCTAAGAATACCACGGTAAGCGATGCAAAAATTTTGCATAAGCTTTTTCTTTGAGTCATGAGCAATCATACCAATATTCATATTTACCTCCCTTCTGCCGGACCGTATGCCGGCTCATACAATTGTCATGAATACATGATTCATAAAAAAGTTTGCAAAGCTAACTTTTTGCGAATAGCGTGTCAGCCTCTTATCCTTTTCGGCTGCAATCGAATATTAAGAATCATACCTACTCCCATCATACCGCTTAACAGAGAACTTAACCCATAACTTAAAAACGGTAACGGAATGCCTGTATTAGGCAGTAATTTGGTTGCTACTCCTATGTTAACAAAAACCTGGAAGGTAAACATCGAAGCAATGCCTACTGCAATCAGCATCCCCATATAATCAGGGGCTTCTTTGGCTGTCCTAATACATATATATATGATAACTGCATACAAAGCTAATAATATACAGCTACCAATGAAACCAAACTCTTCTCCGGCAACCGAAAAGATAAAATCACTTTCAGAAACCGGAATTATATCATAGTTGCGATCTGCTGTCTGATCGAAAAGCTTACCGTTTAGCTGCCCGGAACCGATGGCACTGACGGAATTATCCTGCTGGAACATCGTAGATTCATATTCTTCCGGATTCAGTATGGATAATACACGTTCCTGCTGATATGGTTTTAGAAGTATCTGGTAATCCTGTTGGATATACCAGAACAGTCCCATGACGCAGGGGATACCGACCACTAATATCGGGAGTATGATCTTCCAGCTCAAGCCGGCTGCAAATATCATCATTAAGAAGATAAATAAAATAACTAAGCTTGTAGAAAGATTCGTTTGGATCAGGATTAAAAATGTAGGTAATCCGATCGATACACCAGCCAATAATAATACCCAGAAATTATTGATCTTTGCTCGGAAAATCGTATAAAGCTTAGCTGCAAATATAATCAGAATTATTTTTGTCAGCTCTGAGGGCTGGAATTCAAAAAATCCAAGATTCAACCAACGCCTTGCATTATTATGCTCCACCCCGTTTAATCTTACCATAATCAAAAATACCAGATTTATAATATATAAAACAATATAAAAGCTAGAGATGAAATGATAATCTATAATGGATAAAATAAGTGCTCCAACGATTCCTACGCCTAGTCCGATTACTTGCTTTAGAAATAAATTTTCATCTTCTGTTTGTACCTGCTTAATCAAATAAGTGCCGATCGAACCCAATAATAACACGACTATGATTAAGGGTATATTAAATCGCTTGAAATCATATTGCTTAAAATTCAACATCTGGTCAACATCCTTATTTCTTAGCGGATTTTAAATCCTTAATCGGAATATTAGCGAATAGAGCAGGTACAGAACCGTTATTCGACTCGGATTCCGTCTGAGTGATTTTGATATCCAATCCCTCTAAGTCAATTTCAATATACTTCGATATTACAGCAATAATATCGTTTTTAATTTGTTCCATAATCTCTGGCGAGCATCCGGCACGATCAGAGACTAATACCAGCTTCAAGCGGTCTTTCGCTATACTACTGGTCCCCTTTTTCTTAAAAAAATCCGAAAAACCCATTACGCTACCTCCCTATCTTTTACGCTTCCCAAACAGTTTACCGAATATACTCTGCTTCTCATCTAAGTCAAGGAAGGGAATCTCTTCTCCAAGTATTCTCTTACAGATATTCATATAGGCTCTTCCTGCCAAAGAATCATTTCCAACTAATGGTTCACCTTGATTTGCAGAAATAACAATGCTTTCATCATCCGGTACAATACCAATAATATCGATTGCCAAAATCTCACTAACATCATCGCTGGACATCATGTCACCACGTTTTACCATGTCCATACGAATTCGATTAACAATTAAATGAGTCTGCTTCATTTCATTTGCTTCCAATAATCCAATGATACGATCAGCATCACGAACGGCAGATACTTCAGGGGTGGTAACTACTAATGCCCTGTCTGCACCTGCTATCGCATTCTTAAAACCTTGCTCAATACCTGCAGGACAGTCCATGATTATGTAATCAAATTCATCTCTGAGCTCATCGGCAAGCTTTTTCATCTGCTCAGGAGTTACCGCATTCTTATCTCTGGTCTGTGCGGAAGGTAATAAGTAAAGATTTGGATAACGCTTATCCTTAATCAGGGCATTACGAATACGGCAGGTTCCCTCAATTACATCAACCAGATTATAAACTATCCGGTTTTCTAAGCCCATGATTACATCCAGATTTCTAAGACCGATATCGGTATCAATTAATACAACTTTCTTTTCCAGCATAGCTAAGCCGGTACCTACATTTGCTGTAGTAGTGGTCTTACCAACGCCACCTTTACCCGATGTTACAACGATAACTTCTCCCATGTTTAACTCTTTCCTCCTATAGTGGAGGAAATATCCTCCTTGCTTATTGACTAGGACTTTCCTCTCTTCTTTTTGTAAGGATTCATCCAGATGAGTCATGTCAAAAGCTATGCTCCTGACATGTTTGAAAGGTAAAAAGGCTTTGCCTTTCAGTATACTTAATTAATGGACCGACTACAAGGATATATCCGGTAGGACATTCTTATTAAGCGGTTCAATATAAATATTACCATCTTCCAGAAAAGCAATTTTCGCTTCCTTAACCTCTTGCTTCTGAGGTTTATCGGGAGCTCTTGCAATTGTATCAGCTATTCTGATCTGAGTTGGACTCATATCCAGAGCAACCACAAAGGAATTGGTGTTACCGGTAGCACCGGCAAAAGCATTCCCCTTTAGCGCACCAAGCACGATGATATTACCCTTCGAAACAACTCTGGCGCCATGATTTACATCACCGATGATTATGACACTGGTTTCAAACTCCAGTGATGCACCGGAACGAAGAATTCCCTTGTAGAACTGTCCTGTATTATTATTTAGTTCCAGTAACTTCTGCTCCACTGTTTTTTTAAAGGTGTCTTCCGTCACCGGATCATTCTCCATAACACACACTATGTGCATATCTGTATTCTCACCGATGATATCCAAAACCTCTCTCTGTTCCTCATTCGATAGCATACGACCTTCAAAGCTAATCGCCATCTTTGCATTTTCGAAGAATTTACTGGATTCTTTGAACTTTTCAGCGATCACTAGCTTTAATTCTTCGAAGGGTAAATCAGGATTAAGAACAACAATAATACCGTATTTATTACCCTTAATAATAACAGAGTTATTCATTGCATTACTCCTTTCCGGTCATTTTCCGGATTTTATTCATGACGATAGAAAGTTCGCAAAGCGTGCTTTCTATCGCATTGACTAGTGTATTATCTTTATTCAAGTGCGGCATCGATATTTGAGCCTTCCGGAAGGGTTGCGCTATTATGAAGAATTTCTTCCACATCCTCTAATCCAAAATAAATCTTATAAATATCCTTCTCTAGGCTAGCTGCATTCAGTGAGGTATAGCCTCTTGGTATTACAGCAGTCACGGAGATTTCGGGCTTCTCATAGGGGGCAAAGGATACGAACAAAGCATTATTCGGATTCACCTTACTAATCTGTGAGGTTCCGGTTTTTCCGGCCACAGTTACACCAAAATCTTTAAATAGATTAGTTACGGAGCCACCGGGTTCATTTGCCACTGAGTACATACCTTCCCAGACACTATCCCAAGTACTCTCCTTAATATCCGAAAGGACATGATCAACCTTCGCGTCATTTATCGTTACGTTACCATTCTTATCAACAATTCTGTCAATCAGAGTAAGATCATAACAGGTGCCGCGATTGGCCAGAGTAGTGATATATCTGGCAAGCTGTACAGGAGTGTAATCATTGGAGCCTTGTCCAATGGACGAACGTACGGAATCTTCATTCGATATCTCCGGTTCGGATTCGTTCAGCTCTATACCGGAAGCTTCATTTAATCCAAATAGGGTTGCATATTTCTCAAGCTTTGACAGACCAAGCTGCTGGTCAAATTTACCGCTGTTGATGCTTAATCTCCAACCCATCTCATAGAAGAAATAGTTACAGGATACCTTCAAGGCATCCACGATATCTACTGAGCCATGGGAACCGGGGTAAATATGACATTTTGCTGCAGGATCGATCTTATCAAATTCTCCTAAATCCCTAATCTTCTCCGAAGGAGTTGTAACACCCTCCTCTAACGCTGCAAAGGATGTGACCATCTTAAAGGTTGAACCGGGGGCCGTCTTCTCGGAGACGGGACGATTTAACATCGGAGATGTCCTATCGTTTGATACCTGATTATAATAAGCGGAATTAATCTTATTTGCGAATTTATTATTATCATAGCTTGGGTAAGTAACCATCGCCAGAACATCACCGGTATTCACATCTGTTACAACGACAGAACCGCTACAGGGCTCCAGGGCTAACATTGCAGGAGTGATCTCCAAAGCTTTAATCTTATCCCTTATAAATTCATAAGCAGATTTACTACCGTTTTTCAGCTTATTAACATCATCTTCCTTATATTCTAACACACCTTGGTCGAATAATAAAAGACAAATTTCAGTTCCCGATAATTTATACGAAAATACCAATTTTCGGTATATTTTTTTATTGAATTTGTCATCCATTTTCAGAAGGTCTTTTGTATCATTAATCAGTTTTTGATAATACTCCTCTGCGGTGTAATAATCATCGCCAACACCAAGCTTGGATAAATCCACCCAGTTATTGGCCAGGGCATGCTGAAGCAGACGACTGAGGCTGATTCTGTCATTCTTGTAATCATTCAGAGTCACATCATCATTAGCAATTTTGTCAGTAAGGAAGAAATTCTTAGAGACAACGTTGTAGAAATAATCCAGGAATTCCTCCATGTCACCGGCCTTATCATTGGTAACCGTATTATTGATTTTGAGTAATCCGTCAAGCTGGCTAAACACATTACTTAATTCGACCTGATAATCGGAATAGGTCTGTTTCTCCAGAGTCTCCGAATCCTTGTCATTCAGTCTTTCAGTATTGATAATGTTATTGTTGATCAAGGCAAAATATACCTCATAGATCGGTATCGTTATCTCACTGGCACTTTCACCCTTACTTCCGTAATCTAAATCAGGAACAATCTTTTCCAGAAGAATTCCCGCAATCTTCTTCTCTAATATGTGATAGATATTTCTCTGCAAATCACTGTCTATGGTAAGATAGATATCACTTCCGGCTACCGGATCCGTACGGTTTAACACTTCCACTACTTTTCCGCCGGTGTTTACGCTGACCGTTTCACTGCCCTTGGTTCCGCCAAGTATTTCTTCAAACTTTTTTTCCAGACCGGCTTTACCGACTACATCTGTAGAATCGTAAATTTTATTTTCAGCGTTCATCGCTTCCAGTTGTTCAGCGCTTATGAGACCGGTGTATCCGATGATATGAGCTAAATAAAGACTATCCTCATACACTCTATGGGTCTGCTGTTGAATCTCCACTCCGAACAGCTCCGAACTGTTTTCATTTACAGCCGCTACCGTTTTGTCGGAGACTTGGGATGCAACGGTAATCTGGACATATTTCGGATAATTTAAGAACAGCGCATAACGGACACCCATTATCTTCAAGGCATCTTCGACGCTGTATTCATCGGAGATACCAAACATTCTGGTATAAGCATTACCGGTACCGTTGCATAAGAATTCATATACATCCTGAGGAGTTTCGCTGGGATAATCCTCCGGTATATTTCCTTCCTCATCCAGGACAAAGGAATAAACATTCTTCTTAAAGCGGGTTAAGGCAGCACCCTGAAGGGTAAACTCTAATTCACCCTCTTCATTCTGTCTGATATAGAATTCGGTGTCTAGAGTATCCCCGTTTTTCTCTATGATCTGTATCAGTCGATGGATAATGTCGTTTCTCTGCGCATTGGATTCAACCTTGGTGCTATCCTCCATTACCACAGAGTAGGTCAATACATTCGAAGCTAAAAGCTTACCGTTGCGGTCATAGATATTACCGCGGGTGCTTTTGATTTCTCTGCTTTTATTATATTTTAATATAGTTTTTGCTGCGTTTTCAGGGCCCTGTACAATCTGTAAGGTAAATAACTGGCTGATGATAACAGAAAACAATATAATGTAGATAATTGTGATAGGAAATAATCTGGACTTTAATAATCGTTTCAGATAATCCAAGAAAACATCAAACAATCTTATACCTCCTCTTCCGGCTTACGTTCCAGACGGTTGTTAATCATATGTAACAACTTATATAACAGTACCGAGACAGCTATTGTATAGATTATCTCAGGTAAAATAAATCTTCTGAGATAATATAGGAAATTTAAGCGACCACGCAATAAAAATTCAAATACATAATAAAAAAAACCATAAATCAAATCACTGATTCCGATGAACACAATCGGCAGTGTGAAATCGTCATTGGAATAAACCCTGTTGGTATAACCCATCAGATAACCAATCAAAAGATATAGTAAAGCATATAAGCCGATTATATAAGAACCATACATCAAATCAACGATGATTCCGCTAAAAAATCCAAGCATCATACCGGAAAGCCGTCCGCGCATATAGGCGGTAGAGACTACCAAAATCAATAACAGATTGGGCATAATATTAGCCATCTGGAAATAATGAAAGGCAGCGCTCTGGATAACAAACAATATGATAATTTCAAGTATATATACAATCAACCTTTTCACATAACCTCCATAATGCCGCTTTGCGGCATCTCGCAGCCCGGAAGAACAAGGTGTGAGAGCCAATGCACGAACATCGCAGTTCTTCCCGTGTAAAAATTGCTCTTAATTTTCACACTAGGCTGCTCAATTACTTATAGTTTCAGCAACCTCATCATTTTTAATCAAGGGTTCTTTAAGCTCTGTGATGATTAATACCTCTTCTAAGCGATCAAAATCCACCACCGGTGTTAAGTATGCCGTTTTAGTCATGTTACCGGCATCTAGTTGAATGTCGCTGACATATCCGATCAGAATACCTTGAAGGAATTTTGAACTGATGTGTGAGGTTACAATCTCGTCCCCATCGGCTATCTGGGCATCCTTATTAATCTGCTCAACTAATATTTTGCCGGAATCCATCAGCCTAAGATCGCCTAGCACATTACAGGTATCAGAGGTCTTCAAAAACATGCCGCTGACATTGCTGTTATCGTCAATGATAGATCTGACAACCGAGTAATTATAATGAACCTCAGTGATAATACCGGCCAGTCCGTTACCGGCAAGAACATTCATATCCTTCTTAATACCGTCACGGGTTCCTTTATCAATGGTAAATATGCTATACCAATTGTTCGAATCCTTACCAATGACACGGGCGGCAACCTTCGGATAATCCAGATACTTTTGATCCAGATCGTATAACTCACGGAGTCCGTCCAGTTCATATTTATCCTGGAGTAAAAGCTTATTCTCATACGAGAGTATACTTACCTGCTCCTTCAGTTTACCGTTTTCCTCTAAGAGCTCATTGATACTCTTAAAATTATCCAGCTTGTCCGATATATAGGTTCCAATCGAATTAATCCCAGCCTGCATCGGGGTTACTACTATTCCTACTACATTTTTAACAGGTGATAGCTTATCACCATAGCGATAGGAAAAAAATATTAAGCCGATACAAAAAATAACTAATGCGATGAGAACATGTTTCGGATTAATATTAATTTTAGTCCTTCGTCTCATTCCAAATCTCCATTTGTTCTATAAGATTCTTTCGTCAAGCATGAATTTGGGTGCAGATATTATCCATTATCCTATTTGTTGCATTACGATAGGTATTCTTACAGGCATCATTTTAGTTCACGAGTGTCTTTGGTCTTAAAGCATCTGCCAGAGAGGCAAGCTTATGATCCTCCATAATTCTACCGAGGCCATTGACAACCGTATTGGCAGAATCCGGACATATATTAATCTTAAGATCCGTTTCACGGTGCATCAGCTGATCTAAAGCAAATATCTTAGCTGAGCCGCCGGTGATATAAATACCACTGTCAATAATATCGGAGGAGATCTCCGGAGGAGTACGCTCCAGAATAATCTTAATGGCATCGATGATGGCAAACATATACTCGGAAATTGAATCATATACATCGGAGGAGCTGACGTCCATCTCAGTTGGAAGTCCGGTTACGACATCACGGCCATAGACCTTTACCGAAGCTTCTACCGTAGTCAAAGCACAGGCAAGCTTCTTCTTAATATTCTCAGCGGTCTTATCCCCGATGTAAAGGTTGTATTTTCTCTTCACCATGCTCTTAATCGCATCATCAAGACGGTTTCCGCCGACCGGAATTATTTTGCTAAGTACAATACCACCTAAGGATAGTATGGATACCTCAGTGGTATCTGCTCCTATGTCGACGATCATAACACCGCGTGCGGTCATGATGTCCAGACCTGCTCCTACGGCATCCGCTATCGGTTTTTCCACAATCTTAATCTTACCGACCTTGAGACTGGAGCTGGCAATTAAGTCATAGAAAGAACGTCGTTCCACCTCTGTGATGTCGGTAGGGGTCGCCACAATATAATCCGCGGCTCCGAGACGCTTTGCTCCTCCAATCCGATGCATAAAATGATTAAGTAAAGCAAGCATATTCGCAACATCTGCGATAACCCCGTTTCGAACGGGATAGCTGACCTCAATATTTGACGGCGCCTTCTCATACATCTCAAAGGCATCGTTGCCGGAAGCGATTACATTCTTCCGGTTTGATATTGCGATGATATTACGCTCATCCAGGACAATTCCCTGTCCCTTTTTATATATTTTTATTGTACTGGTACCAAAATCAATACCAAATGTTTTCGATGCCATAACTTTTGTAACCTCCTATATTCACTAAAGTTGTCATATTTCATCATCTGTCAAAACAACAAATATACCTGACCCTAGAAATAGTTAGTGCCAAGTGTGCAACGTATCGCATGCGAGACGATTTACACTTTGAAGACTGCAGGCACTAACTTCTAAATGAATTATGCTCTGCATAATTCATATAAGCCCCTGTTCCTTTAAGCTGATATATCTATTATCGCCAATAATTATATGATCCATAAGCGAAATTCCAATTAAATTACCAGCTTCTGCTAATTTCTTTGTTACGCGGATATCCTCAGCACTAGGAGTAGGATCTCCGCTTGGATGGTTATGAAGAAGAATTATATTAACTGCTTCCTCCTTGACTGCATGCACAAATACTTCTCTCGTAGGCATAATGGAGGTATTCACAGTTCCTTTGGAAATAACCATATCCTTCATCAGCTTATTCTTAGAATCAAACATTAATAAAAGAACCTGTTCCCTGGTAAGATGACGCATATCCTGCATATAATAATCCGCTACACTCTGAGGGGTAGTTAATCTTACACTGTCACGCAGGGTTTCCTTTGCCATCCTTCTTGTCAGCTCTGTCAGGCAAAGCAGTTCAATCGCCTTGACTCTTCCAATGCCCTTAATCTTCATGAGCTCCTTCATCGAGCAATAATTCAGGCCCTTTAAACCAGGGTAGGCAGTAGAATAATTGAGAATATTCACTGCCAAATCGATCGCTCTTTGTTGTTTTGTCCCGGTCCGGATAATTACTGCTAGTAGCTCAGCATCGGATAGGGCTGATGCTCCGTAACGCTCACATTTTTCATAAGGACGTTCGGATAAGGGTAATTCTTTAACGGTTAGATAGTTCTCTTTCATCGGATCCTCCTAAATTCCTCTCTCCAAGAAATCAGGGCTTGCGGATCAGAACGTACTACATGGTATCAGACCTTTTTATATATGAATACAGCGGCGGCGGCACCGATTACACTACCGATGGTAATCTTGAGGCGAAATCCAAAATGTAATACCAGTACACCAAGGTCCAGGGTGACAATATTACCATTATTCGTATCGCCTATGGCAAAATTCATTCCGTAATCCAACCATTTCAAGAAGCTTATTTCCTTCGCTAAATGTCCCAGAAAGCTACCGACAACGATACCTGCCAGCAGTAAAAGAAATAAAGCCCAGTTGTATTTGCTAAATGCTCTTGCCATAAAAAAGATGCCCCCTTGTATCATAATCAAATAACATTTTATCACAACTGCCT
>JAEZKL010000118.1 GCA_023415475.1 Bacillota bacterium
CACCTGCTCCTACCCCTGTTCCGAAAACCACCGATACAGAGGATAAGGAAGCTGGGGTTACGGGGGACTATAGCTTTGCCGAAACCTTATCCACCTTGAAGGATACGGATAAACTGATCTGTGTCATCGGTTCCGGCAGCTCGGATTGTACAGTCTCTTTTCATAAGAAGGATCAGAATGGTCAGTGGGTTCAGATATTTAGTGTAGACGGTGACTGTGGTTCAGAGGGCATTACTTATCAGAAGCGGGAAGGTGACAATAAGACTCCGGCCGGACTCTATTCCTTTACTCTCGCCTTCGGCCTAAAAGCCGATCCGGGTGCATTCTTAGATTATCGTAAGATTACGGAGTATGATTACTGGATTAATGATATTAACAGTCCCTATTATAATACCTGGGTGAATGCCATCGATAACCCCGGAGATTATACCTCCGAACACCTGATTGATCATGATCCCTCCTATAATTATGCTCTAAACATTAATTATAACGGTGACTGTACCCCGGGTCTGGGCAGTGCAATTTTCCTTCACTGCTATAATGGGACCGGTTTTACTACCGGATGTATTGCCATCTCCGAAAACTATATGAAGACGCTGGTGAAGGACGTAGACAGTACAACCCGTATTCTTATCGTTCCCGAAGAAGAGGATCTGTCCAACTATTAAAGCCCACTGTGCCTTTATCGATCCATTAAGTAATGATATCTATAACACTATTCTTTAGTAACCACATTGATCGAAAATGTGGTTACTTTTTTATTCATGACAATAGAAAGTACGCGTAGTGTGCTTTCTATCGCTTGCGTTTGCATCATCTGGTTCATGCCCGGTGAATTAATGTATCTGTTTATTCTGCTCTATTAACATTTTTTAAATTAAAATCAATTATTTCAATGCAATAATTAATTTTATTAATCATATAATTAATTATATTAATATTTATATTGACATTATATTACTATAGGTGTATATTAAAGGCATCAAAACACATTAGGAAGGTGAAACAAATGAAATATAAAGCCCCAGGCAAGTGTCCGGTATGCGGTGAGAAGCTTGCCATCACAAAGTTAGGCTGTCCAAAATGCTCCACAGCGATTGAAGGTGATTTTCAACCCTGTGAGTTTTGTCGGCTGCCGGAAGAGGATCTGGAATTTCTTAAGGTATTCATCAAATGTCGCGGAAGCATTAAGGATGTCGAGAAGGAACTTGGTATCTCCTACCCCACTGTCCGTGGAAAGCTGGACTCAGCAATCAGAGGCCTGGGTTATGAGGTTCCAACCAAGGAAGAAATCAAGGGGAAAGAGCAGAAGGAACTGGCGAAGAACGAGATATTGGAACAGCTGTCCCGTGGAGAAATCTCTGCTAAGGAAGCAACCGATCGTATTAAGAACTTGTAGGTGATGAGGAATAAAGGAATTTAAAATAGCGTAATCATGAATGGAGGAAGTAAGATGAGTGAGCAATTAAGAATTTTAGAAATGATTGAAAAAGGACAGATTACAGCAACTGAGGGTATGGAGCTGCTAGAAGCTCTGAATCTGGCAAATGAAACAGAGGCAGAGGGAAACACGACTGCTGCTACGATTATAAAAACTAAATACAATTATAAATTTTTGAAGGTACGAGTTTCTTCAGACAACAGTACGATCAATGTGAATGTGAATGTTCCCCTACGACTTTTGACCACACTTGGAGAAATTGCGACAAGGATGACTGCAGTCATACCGGCTGATGCAAAAAAAGAGATGGAAAGTAAGGGCATCGACATTTCCAGCATTGACTTTGCTCAGATTATCGAAGAAATCGTAAACGGTACTTTGGATGATCCTAATATTGTTGACGTAGAGGCCTGGTCGGAAGAACAGCATGCCCTGGTGAAGGTGAAGATCTATGTGGAATAGAGGCTTCGGTATCTTATGGATTAAGATTCATACCACAGGAGAACGTCATTTTTATTTTAACTTTCCTGTCTGCCTCAATGTCTTTCAGGAGCTGTTTGACTGCGTACTGGATCTCATGGAATTTGCCTGCCTATTCCTACCGAAAAATCCTCCTGACAACTCACACTTTACCATTTCGGCACTATCAGTCAAGGAATTGATTCAGGCAACTGATCAGCTTTTTCGTTCCCTGACGGATTGCGAACCCTATGATCTCGTAGAGGTGAATGCAAAAAATGTAACGGTATCGATAAAAATTAGATAATTTCAATATGGAGGGAACTATGTCAAAACTTCTGTTAAAATATTTGTCAACAGTAGCTACCATATATCTGCTGTCTATGGCGATTAACACAATTATTATCAAAGATATCCCGTCCTTATTAATATTGGGATTGGTCTTATTTATCGTAAATCTCCTAATCAAACCACTGCTGCTGCTGTTAACCTTACCCTTAAGTATTATTACCTTTAATATCTTCAGCTTTGTCGTGAATGCTTGGACCATTATGCTGGCCGATCTTTTTGTGAAGGGTATCAATTTGAACGGCTTTTGGAATTCATTGCTTGCGGCCTTAATCATATCCATTCTTCAGCATCTGCTATTGGGTGCAGCAAAGGCTTCGGAATAAACAGTTACTGCTCACAACCCAGCCTGTAAAGTAACACATGAGTTCGATCAATGTTTCCAAAATCGGAGACGCTTTCGGTGAACAGTAACGATTGAACACGAAATCCTCACAATTTTTTAACTTGAATGTCTTTCCTTCATGCCATATAATGTTAACTGGTAGAATATATTCCCTCATTTCATTTATTTAAGGATGAAAGTACGTTCAAGGAGGTAAGGCAATATGCAAATGGAACAATTACAAAAAGACATGATTACAGCAATGAAGGCCCATGATAAGGTTCGTAAGGATGCGATCTCGTCCCTAATCTCTGCTGTAAAAAAAATAGCGATTGATGAAGGCTGTCGTGATAATATCCAAGAGGAATTAGTAGACAGAGCAATCATAAAGGAGATGAAGCTGGTAAAGGAGCAATTAGAAACCTGTCCTGATGAAAGAGCGGAGCTAAAAGCCAGCTATCAGGCCACCTATGATATCATAAAGGAATATGCCCCTGCTATGATGTCAGAAGAAGAGATCAAAGCCTTTATTACCGAGAAATACGCTGATCTATTGGCTACCAAGAATAAGGGTATGATTATGAAGGGCGTTATGGTTGATCTAAAGGGAAAAGCAGATGGTAAATTAATTAATGAAGTAGTCGGTAAGTTATGTTAAACACAAATTAACAGGGGGCTGTTTCAAAACTCGAATAATTGACTTATATAAGAGTAACAGCATCCCATAATACACTGTTTGACGGACAGATTACTGATTTTGTAAGACAATAGCAAACATTCATGTTTGATAATGGCTTACAAAACAGTAAGATGTCCGTCAATCTGTGTGTGAGGGATGCTGTTACTCTTATTTTAAGCAACGTCTTGTTTTTATGAAACAGCCCCTTATAGCAATTGTACTATTTAACAACGATATTCAGAATTCTGTTTGGTACATAGATTACCTTAACGACCGACTTACCCTCTAAGGCAGCTACAATCGCCGGGAGCTCCATAGCCTTTGGCTGAACCTCTTCCTGCTTCTCATTTAAAGCTATATTTAAATTCGCCTTAACCTTACCATTGATCTGTACCGCAATTTCAACGGTATCTTCAATCGTTTTATTCTCATCGTATACCGGCCAGGACTGCTGATACACTCTGCTCTTCTCACCGATTAGCTGCCACAGCTCCTCAGTGACATGAGGTGCTACGGGATTCAGAAGAATTAATAAGGTCTTGAATTCACCCTTAGTTACAGAGCCAGCCTTATAGAACTCATTCACAAGAGACATCATTGCAGCGATTGCCGTGTTATACTTCATGTTTTCAAAATCAAGGCTTACCTTCTTAATCGTCTGATGCATCTTTGTTTCTAAGTTAGCAGAATATCCTTCTTCTGCAGTAACCGTATCCTTTAGCTTCCATACACGATCGATGAAACGACGGCAGCCCTTTACACCTTCATTGGACCAGGCAGCACTTAAATCGAAGGCACCGATGAACATCTCATAGGTACGCAGAGTATCTGCACCAAACTCATTAATAATATCATCCGGATTAACAACATTTCCTCTGGACTTAGACATCTTTTCGCCGTTCTCACCAAGGATCATACCATGGCTGGTTCTCTTTGCATAAGGCTCAGGAGTATTTACTAAGCCCTGATCGTAGAGGAACTTGTGCCAGAAACGGGAATACAGAAGGTGGAGTGTGGTATGCTCCATACCTCCGTTGTACCAGTCAACAGGCATCCAGTAATTTAATTCCTCTTTGCCTGCAAAGGCATCCATGTTATGAGGATCGATATATCTTAAGAAATACCAGGAGGAACCGGCCCATTGGGGCATCGTGTCTGTTTCTCTCTTCGCTTTGCCACCACAGCAGGGGCAAGTGGTATCAACCCAATCCGTCATGGCAGCTAACGGTGATTCGCCGTTATCCGTCGGTTCGTAGCTTTCCACCTCAGGAAGCATTAGTGGTAGCTCACTTTCAGGAAGCGGAACATAACCGCATTTCTCGCAGTGAACAATCGGTATAGGCTCTCCCCAATATCTCTGACGGGAGAATACCCAGTCACGAAGCTTGTAGTTAACCTTCTTTGCACCGATCCCCTTTTCCTGTAGCCAGTCTAAGATCATCTTCTTAGCATCGGCGACCTCAAGACCATCTAAGAAATCAGAATTAACCATTTTACCGGAACCGGTATTGGTGTAAGCCGCTTCCTCTACATTACCTCCGGCTACTACTTCTATAATCGGAAGCTTGAACTTCTTGGCAAAATCCCAGTCTCTCTCATCATGTCCCGGTACCGCCATGATCGCACCTGTTCCATAGGTCATTAGTACATAATCAGAGATCCAGATCGGGATTTCTTTGCCGTTTACCGGGTTGATTGCCATAAGACCGGATATCTGAACACCGCTCTTCTCCTTCACCAGCTCTGTTCTCTCAAAATCAGATTTCTTCGATGCCTGCTCACGGTAGTTGATTAATTCCTCGTAATTCTTTAACTCATCCTTATATTTGTCAATCAGAGGATGCTCCGGAGAGATAACCATATAAGTTGCTCCGAAGAGTGTATCCGGTCGTGTGGTAAATATTCTCAGGCTGTCATCCTTGCCGGATATTTTGAAATCCACTTCAGCACCGACCGAACGGCCAATCCAGTTTACCTGAGATACCTTAATCTTATCAATGTAATTTACCATCTCAAGATCATCAATGAGCTTATCGGCATATTCCGTAATCTTCAGCATCCACTGGCTCTTAACCTTACGAACAACCTCTCCTCCACAGCGTTCACAAACACCTCCGACAACCTCTTCATTGGCAAGACCTACCTTACAGGAGGTACACCAGTTAATCGGCATCTCAGTCTTGTAAGCCAAGCCCTTCTTAAATAACTGCAGGAAGATCCACTGGGTCCATTTATAGTAATTCGGATCTGTCGTATTAATCTCTCTGTCCCAATCAAAGGAATAGCCAAGCGCCTTTAATTGCTCGGTAAAACGTTCTACATTTTTCTTCGTAACGATCTTCGGATGAATATGGTTTTTAATCGCATAATTCTCCGTCGGAAGACCAAAAGCATCCCAACCCATAGGATATAATACATTGTAGCCTTCCAATCTTCTCTTTCTTGCAATGATATCCAGTGCCGTGTAAGGTCTCGGATGACCTACATGTAAGCCCTGTCCGGAAGGATAAGGAAACTCTACCAATGCATAAAACTTAGGCTTTGACTTATCGGTGCCCACCTTAAAGGCCTGCTCCTTCTCCCATAGCTCTTGCCATTTCTTCTCCACTTCACTTGGTGAATAATACTCACTCATCTTAATATTGCCTCCTTAAAATGTTTGTCAAAAACCGCATCGGTTTTAGGGATAAAAAAACCTCCTCATCTCATATCTAGAGACGAAGAGGTCCAAATTTCATTGAACTCAAATCCGCGGTACCACTCTAGTCCATTGATTATCCTTGCATCAATGTCCTCATTCCACCTGTAACGGGATGACCCGCTCTGCTTACTAAGATTCAGACAGAGAGCTCCAAGGCGAGTTCAAAGTTCTTATCTGCCACCTTCCACCACCGGTGACTCTCTGTTAAGACAGAACACTTCTACTACTCCTCTTCATTGCCATAATAGAATATGATATTTCAATATACAAGTGCACCGATTATAGTGGTCCATCTTGAACTGAATTAAGTTTATTCTATCATTTTTGTTCTTCTTGTCAAGTAAAATGTATAAAAAAGACCTAGCCTCCGATGGTTACCCTGTTCTTACCGCTATTCTTACTAAGGTACATGATCTCATCTGCTTTTTTAATCACATCATTCAGCGTCATATACTCGTCCTGCTTGATATATACTCCGATACTTACGGTAATTGAAATCGACGTGTCATCATAGGTTATCACTGTCTGTGCAATCTCATTTCGTATCGCTTCGATGCGCTGGAACACCGCCTCATGATCAGTGAAGTTCTGGAAGAAAATAATAATCTCATCTCCGCCATATCTGGCAACAATATCATTCGCTCTGGTTGCCTTCTGTATCAGCTTGGAGACCGTCTTAAGAACCTCATCCCCCATGGGATGACCATAAGTATCATTAATCCTTTTAAAATTGTCTAAGTCAACAATCGCAATACTATAATTCTGCTCGGTCAGATTTGAGACCATATTCAAGGTCTCAAAGAAATAACGCTTATTAAAGATATCCGTTAATCCATCATGGAAGGCGCTGTCTCTGATCTGCTTATATAAGAAATTGTTCTCAATGGCAACACCGATGTGGTTACCGATTAATGATAAGAATGCAGCGTGATCCTTCGAGAAATAATTCTTCTCCGTATGTTGAATCAATATAAAGCCAATATGACGATTTTCTACCTTAACCGCTACACCCAGACAGGAATGTATTCCTGTCTCAGAATTCTTTACATCATATAGGGGATGATCCACACTTACGATGAATTCCTCCTGATTATGTTCTGTGATAAGGTTCTTCTCAACCTCACTCCGATCCTCTGATATATTCTGGGACACTGCTTCATAAAAATCATTATCCCTGTGAATATAGATGGTAGAATGCTTTGCACCAAAGACACCAACCAACATATCGTTAATTAAATTAAATAGATTCGGATCCTTAATATACTGATTGATATATTTACTTATCTCCAGAAGATTGGAAAACATATCTAATTTCTTTTCAAGCATCGTAACCTTCTGGGATAAATTATATATCGTCTTTTCAGTAAATTCCTGATATTTCTCTAATTGATTAGTGTCCATAAGGTTTTCTCCTCGCATCTAATTACAATAACCATAGATTAAACAATGGAAAGCATACTTTACAATCTTTCTATCGTATCATTTTTGATATTATTTCCGAAATAATTAAATAGGAAATATGTACTATTTCTTGTCCTTATTGTATCATTAAAAAGTAAAATATTCCAGTATTTTATTTCATTATACAAAAAATTTATGCATTACCCAATCAAGAAATATTGACATGTATTATTATCTCAACACTACATTCAATTTATCAATTAATATACTTTGCCTCCGGTCTCACCGTAGCTGTATCTACGCTAAATATATTGTATGCAGTTGATGATAAGACAACAATGATCGCACCGATAATCGCAATAGCAGAAATCATCTCTCCATAAAAGACAGCGACTAGGATGGGATTGAGAATCGGTTCAACGGTTGAAGTCAAGGATGCGCTGATTGGACCGACCGTTTCCAATCCCTTAGCCAAAAATACATATCCAAGGCCCATTTGAACCACACCGAGAATAATAACCAGGATAAAATTCCTTGGTGCGAAATCTGTCTCTCTAAAATAAGAGGGGATGAAGATGAAAAAGCTTGCAAACTGTGATAAAAGAATAGAGGACTCAAAATTAGAATCCTTCACCTTCTTCATCAGAAATACCATTGCATATAAGATACCGGACAGAATGGCCAGGATATTGCCAATCTGTCCGTTTAAAGTCAACTGATCAAAGAAAAAGCATAGAATACCTCCAAAAACAAATACACAGGTAAAGATTGCTTTCCTATCAGGCTTATGCTTCCAGAAAATCCATAGGAATAGTATCAGGAATATTGGTTCTGTAAACTGCAGCACTATCGCATTTGCCGCAGAAGTTAATTTTGTTGCCATGGCAAAGGTCAGATTCATAAACAGATTACATATTGCTCCAAGTATTACGACACGATTTATGACCAGCTTATGGCCAATTTTCTTTAGATAGATAGCCATAACCAGAAATGCAAATATATTTCTGACACCATTTATCGTAAGAGATGACCAGGATATCATTTTAATTAATATTCCTGCTAGGCTAAAGCAAATTGCTGAGATTAGTACATAAATAGTGCCGACATTGATTTTTCTGTTTCCGTTCATTGTGTCCTTCCCTCTCATCCGTAAGTCTATTGGTATGAATTATAGCATTATTTAGAGGAAAGTCAATTGCATTTATAACCGAGTAATATTCTATGAGTTACAGTTCAGACCAAACCGTAAATGTAAAGAATGAGTTCGATCAATGATTTTCAAATCGGAGTATTTGCATTCGTCGGTACTTAGGTTCTGTCTTTTAGAACCTTATGTACCGCTACGTAATGCAACTAAGCGAAAGCGTCTCCGATTTCGGAAACATTGATCGAACTCATATTATCAACTTTGATTAGGGTCTGAACTGTAACTCCTATGCTCCAACAATATCATCCAATACTCCAAAGGTATAGCCCATCTCCTCCCATTTCGTTAAAAGCTCATCCAGTATCTCAGAATTTGTTTTCGAGGTACTATGTAACAAGACAATCGCACCGGGATGTATTCTACCCAAAAGCTTCTTAAAGGCCTGTTCCTTGGTGGGTTGGTTATCATTGTACCAGTCTGCATAGGCCAGGCTCCAGAAGAAGGTCTTATATCCCAGGTCCTTTGCCATCTTCAGATTATTGACACTATACTTGCCCTGCGGTGGACGATAATACTTTACCATCGGTTGTCCGGCCACCACTTCAAAGGCCTTCTCCAGTCTCTCCAGTTCGTTCTGAAATGCAGGCTGATTTGAGATGCTTGACATATTCGGATGGGAAAAGGTGTGGTTCGCAACCTGATGTCCCTCCTCCAGCATTCGCTTAACCAATTCCGGCTGAGTTGATACATAATTACCGACAAGAAAGAAGGTTACCTTCACATTATGTTTCTTTAACGCATCCAGAATAGCCGGTGTATAGCCGTTCTCATAACCGGCATCAAAGGTTAAATAGATTACCTTCTGATCGGTATCTCCGATATAATAAGCATCATATTTTTTAAGCTCCTGAGGAGTAGCCATACCGGTCGGTGGCTGACCCTCTGCTCCGAAGCCCAGACCCCAACTACTTGTATCAGACTCCTTTATTGTATCTTTCGCATAAGCATTTTCCAGTAATGCAATTCCTCCTCCCAGAAAATATAGGAGTACAAAGGCTAAAGCGAGGATGATCCATCTTTTCTTCTTTAAGAATAACATAAAAAACCCCTCTAACATAAGTTATTAAAATATATTAGAGGGGGCATGTCTACCATACCATTCTTTTAAATTGTTCATTACCAAATAGATTTATTACAGCAATTAAGCCTCCAGCATCCGGAGAATTTCAGCCTTAGGCTTAGCACCGATTGACTTTGTTACGACCTGACCGCCCTTGAATACTAGTAGAGAAGGAATCGTCATGATGCTATAACGCTCAGCCAAGGCTCCTTCTTCGTCCACATTCACCTTACATACCTTCACATCAGTAAGCTCTCCGGCTAATTCTTCGATAGTCGGTAACAGCATTTTACAAGGACCGCACCAGGGTGCCCAAAAATCTACCAGTACGGGAATATCAGAATTGATAACCTCATGTTCAAATTCACTTGTCGTTAAATGTTTTGCACTCATAATAATTCTCCTTTAAATTTATTTGTATTTCATCGTATGAGAGAATTTCTTCTCCCATCGTCATAACATAATTACTCTCTTAATGCTTCATCATTTTAGAATGCCATTATTCATTGTATGCAATTCAATTTTATACAATATCGCTCAATCCGTCAAGTACTTTTTATAAAATCATAAAATCATTAAGATGCTCTCCTGGATAAACCGGGCATCAATCAGCATAATAAACATCATATATGAATAGTCAATATCGCAATATCTTAATTGAGGTATAGGATTCACATTAAATGACATACTGGTAAAGAGGACATCAATACGGAGGTATAATATGAATGATAATAAAATGAGAAGTACGAAAAATCATAAGAAGGAGGACGGTACCTTCCATTCCAAACACATAAAGCATGATCCCCAAGCCGAAAGTGCTCGGGCAGTATTTGGATTAAAGGACGACAATCCTAAGAATAAAAGCAGTGATACCAGTCGATAACAATGCTGAAAATAGAAGAGGTTGTCTCAAAACGATGTATTTTATGTACAGGTTAGGTTAACATGCACTACTGTAACTGTTTTGAAACAACCTCAGAAGGGAAGCAACGCGCTATCTATCATCGATTGCTTATGTCTTTTTAATCTTAAGGCAGTACATTCCCTGCCGCACGATAGATTTCATACCATTCTTCCCGTGTCAGATAGATCTCGGATGCCTTAATACAATCGAGCAGACGATCCACATTCATCGTTCCGGTCACCGGCTGCATATGAGCGGGATGACGTAATAACCAAGCAATCGCGATGGTAGTATTGGTAACCCCATACTTAGCAGCTATCTCATCGATTTTCGCATTCAGAACAGGGAATTTCTCGTTATCCAGAAATACACCTTCAAAAAATCCATATTGGAACGGAGACCAGGGCTGTATCGTAATATCATTCAGACGGCAATAATCAAGAATGCTTCCGTCTCGGTTAAGGGCTGCATCATCCAACATATTGACATGAATTCCGGCAGAAATCATAGTAGTATTCGTTATGCTAAGCTGAAGCTGATTCGCTATAATCGGCTGTTTCACATATTTCTTCAGTAACTGAATCTGCATCGGATTCTGATTGGATACACCAAAATTACGAACCTTGCCACTGGTTTGAAGCTGTTCAAAAGCCTCCGCCACCTCCTCCGGCTCAACCAGAGCATCCGGACGATGTAAAAGAAGCACATCAAGATAATCTGTTTTCAGTCTTTTCAGAATTCCATCCACGCTTGTTAAGATATGCTCCTTTGAGAAATCAAACATACCCTTTCGGATACCGCATTTTGATTGAAGAAAGATCTTTTCTCTCACGGTAGGATTCATATGGATCGCATCCGCAAATATTTCCTCACAGGTACCTCCACCGTAAATATCTGCATGATCAAAGAAATTGGCTCCATTATCTAATGCAGTCTGAACGAAACGCTCTGCCTCCGACTTATTCAGACCATTGATTCTCATACAGCCGACTGCTATAACAGGTACTTCTAAATTCGACTGTCCTAATTTGATTGTCTTCATCCTTTTCCTCCTTATTGATTTTAAAGTATGCAAAGCTGACTCCATGAGATATTTTATAAAGTAATAACACTGTTTATGAAGCTATGATACATAAGATTAGTGAAGTTAATTTCATAAATATAGATTGGCCATGAAGCCGACTGTTATAAACTCATATAAAATTATAATCCTTAAAGTTCACTTTAAGTCAATAAATATCGCAAATTCTTGTGAAAAAGTGCAAAGGTTAATTCTTGCAAATTCTTGAGTAAATTCTTGCGTAAAGCATTATTGAAAAACATAGCTGGTCATGGACAAAGAACCCAGAATGCTGGCATAATTGTATACTTCTACCTTGCAATCCTTTCCTGCCGCTCCAAGTGAATACAATAAAGGATAATAATGCTCCGGAGTAAAAAATGCTAATTCTGAGGATCTACCTGCTTTCTCATAATCTACTACCTTCTGGTGGTCTCCTTCCAGTATTGCCTCCTTAATATAGGCATCAAATTCGTCAGCCCATGGATAACCTCCCTCCATTTCCCAATTGATTTTTGCAAGATTATGAACAACATTGCCACTGCCAAGAATTAATATTCCCTGTTCCCGTAATTCACTTAGCTCCTGCCCTAGACGAAAATGGGAATTGGCGTCTGATTTTTTATCAATACTAAGTTGGTAGACAGGAATGTCAGCCTCCGGGAACATACGACACAGTACGGACCAGGTTCCATGATCAATCCCCCAGCTATTATCGATTGATACGTCACGTGATATTAGCCTTTTTGTTGTATGGGCTAATTCAGGTGAGCCGGATACTGTATATTTTAGTTGATACAACTCTCTGGGAAAGCCATACATATCATAAATCTGCTTTGGATATTGTTCATCACAAATTCTTGTTCCCTCGGTAAACCAATGAGCGGATACAGAAAGTATCGCTTTCGGTCTCGGTAAGCCCTCTCCGATTCTGACCCAGTTTTCGGTAAATTCGTTATCCTCAATTGCATTCATCGGTGACCCATGTCCGATGAAAAGAACGGGCATTTTACTCATATTAAGCTTCCTCCTTATTATTATGATCTTCATTTTATAGTTCCGAACTTTTGATATTTCTATTACTTCCTTTAAATAAAACCAAATCTGTTCACTTCTATTATACCACATCCTGCCAAAGATCAGGTAACATACTTCTAATTTGACCACCCCGAACGCATTTATGCAACACATAGTTGCTCATAACAAAGTGAACAGTGTTCCCTTTATGGAGTGATTTTTGCTACATACTATGAAAAAGGAACATAAATCTCTATTAGGGATTCATGTTCCTTGGGGTTACTATGTAATCAGCTGTGAATACTTTCGTTTCTCACAGATCGGTACTTATTGCAAGATATGTTTTAGCTGCATTCTCTTAATTTCATCTTTTGCAGCATTGTTCGCAGTAGATCTGATTGTGCCGTCAGCTGCTCACTGGCAGCGGCACTCTCCTGTGCTGTGGCAGAATTCATTCTGATAATATCGGAGATATTAGTAATTCGAACCAATACATGCTCGATTGCTCTTTGCTGCTTATTTGTTTCCTCAAGAATGCGATTCACAGCATCTGCTGCCACATCAATTTGATCCTCCGTATCCTTTAAGACCTTAGCTGTTATCTTAACCTCTTCGTCACCCTGTTGTACCGCATCCAGCGTAGCCTTTATCATGCGCTCCGTTTGTTTGGAAGCAATAGCACACTTTTCAGCCAGCTTAGCCACTTCATTTGCAACGACAGTAAAACCTTTTCCTGCTTCACCGGCTCTGGCCGCTTCAATCTGTGCGTTAAGAGCCAGTAGATTCGTCTGATCTGCGATATCATTAATGCTTTGAAGAATCGTTACGATCTGTTCGCTGGTATCATTAATATCAGACATGGTCTCCACTAATCCATTCATTTTATCTTTTCCGATTCCCGCACTGCTTCGTGCACTCTTAGAGAGCTTATCGGCGGTCTCGCATAAAGCCTCATTGGATTTCGCATTTCCCAGGATGGTTTGAATTGATTCTGATATTTCATTAATCGCCATGTTCTGCTCGGCGGTTCCTTCTGCCAGGTTCATCGCTCCATCCGACACCTGATTTGCTCCTGCATGTACCTCTACGGAGGCATGCTCAATGCGTCGGAATACATCGTTCAGGAAGTCCAGTATTCTGGCTAAGGAGACCTGGATCGGTTTGAAATCGCCTGCGTAATCCTGATCAAGTTCAATCGTGAGGTCATTATCCACTATGTGAGCAAGCTTATCTGAAATATCACATATGTAAGCATTCAATGCCTCCACGGTGTCGGATAAGCCCTCTGAAAGAACTCCGATCTCATTATCTCCCTCTTTCGTTATCCTTACCTGAAGATTTCCATGTGCTATTTCCCGTGAGACAGAGGTCAACTGTTCCAGAGGCTCACAAATATCCCGAATTGCCTTATTCACTCTCTTAATAATCGTAAGCAATATGTATGACATTAAAATTAAAGCAATAATCGTTACAAGGATGCTGATTACAAGGGTTTGCTTGTTAAGGATGGAGCCCTGCTCACTCATAAAGGCAAACAGACTACTGATGGAGCTCTCCAGTTCTTTGGCTAGGCCTGCTGCGTCGCCACTATATAATTTGGTTGAATTATATCTGCCCTGTTCTCTTTCATATTGCACAATGCGGTCCTTCATCGGCAGGTATTCCTTCAGTAGCAGCATAATGTTATCGTAAGCTTCCCTGCTTTCCGGGTTCTTCATAATTGCTGATAATCTGTTAGCATCCTGAAGTAATTCTTCGGACAGGGTCTCGATTCGGCTTATACTTTCCTCCTGATTAGCAGTGGTTGAATCGTATACCAGATATCGTAATTCTGCATGAAGAGAGTTAAATTTAATCTCAAGACTGCCTACCTTACCTTGTCCGGAGCCATAGACTTCAAACACCGATTGATTCACCAAGGTAACTGTCATTATCAACCCCATCAGTAGAATTAGCATGATGCATAAGGTACTGATTGCTCTGTAAAAGGAGTGTTTCAACTGCCCACTGACACTATTTTGTGTTAATTCTTGCGATAATCTTCGCTTTCTGGAAGCTTTACGAAATTGAATGGACTTCATATCTTATACCTCATATTCTATAATATTGTATATGATATCAGCAATTGCACTTTCATCGTTGCTTACCGTAACTACGTCCGCAATCTCCTGAAGGGAAGGGAGAGCATTCTGTGTAGCGATGCCTACATCAGCCGCTTGCAGCATTTCAATATCATTGTTATAATCTCCTACTGCATAAATCTTTAAGCCCGGGTAGATTTTCTTCTTGATATAATGTAAGGCACTGCCCTTACTGACCCCATATGGAAGATATTCAAGATAAATCTCGGAAGAAAAGACCCAGCTAAGCTCTTCCTCGAGTCCATAACGCATCATTAACTCATTGATTGCTTTCAATTCTTCTGGTTTTCCACAGAATAAGATTTTTATCCAAGGCAGCTCAAGGATATCCTGTAGTCCGCAAAACTCACAAGGCTGGTGAATTTCTATGATATAAGGGTCGGCCTTTGCATGTGGTGATACAAAATAACACATCTCGGGACAATAAATTTGAATTATAACCTCAGAGAACTCCTTAATACATTGTTCAAAAAATGTTACCAGCTTAGCTTTGGGTAATTCCTTTAATGTGATAAATTGCTTCGCTGTAAAATCATATACACCACATCCGTTATATAAGATACAAGGTGCATTCACATTAATATCATCCAAGAATAATACGGAATTCAATTGGCTTCTTCCGGTGGCAACACCAAATAAGCCGCCGTTTTCCGCGAAATAATTTATGGCATCCTGATTCTCTTTTGAAACAATACACTGTGTATTCAACAGAGTACCATCCATGTCACTAAGTAATAAAACATTCGAATATTTTTTCATATACCTATCCTTCTTCTGACAGACTATAGGGTTTCACTTTAGTTACGTTTCTTGACAAATCCTGTAGGAGACATCGACGTATAGCGCTTGAAAACCGAGCAAAAATGTTTATAATCCGAGAAGCCTGTCATATCTGATATCTCATACACACGGTATCTTCCTGTATTTAACAGTCGGATTGCCTGTTGGACACGATAAGCGTTAAGCAAATCGAGAAAGGAATGATCCGTCACTTCCTTAAACTTACGGCTCAAATAACTGGCACTTACTCCCAGTTCCTCCGATATGGCTTCAATCCCGATCTTCTCCATATATTTTTCCTTGATTTTTTCAATGGACTTAGCAACATAGCCGCTTTCCGTATTATCCATCTCCATATAATAATTCAGGTCTTTTCTTGATGAGGGATTTTTCATGTTTTCCAGCATTAATTCTGCTTCCCTGTTCATATCCAGATGATCATGAAGACTTTGAATCACCTCAACAATCTTATTTTCATCAATCGGTTTTACTAAATAATCATATGCTTTTAATTCAATTGCCTTTTTCGCATACTCAAATTCGGTGTAACTGGTTAAGATAATACTTTTAAATTTAACCTGCTCAAGTCCACGTCGAACCATCTCAATACCATCTAATTTAGGCATCTTGATATCTGTGATTACTACATCCGGTTTGTATTCAATAATCTTTTGCAGTCCTTCCTCTCCATCTACAGCTTCCGCTACGACCACACAATCCATACTCAACCAATCAATGGTGAATACTAACCCTTTACGTATGATATCCTCATCTTCAGCTATTAATATTTTAAGCATTGTTACCTCCTTCTCCCATTCCATATTTAATCGGAAGAATAATTTTTAAGGTAGTTCCCTTATCCTGCTCGCTTTCTATCTGAATTCCATATTCCTCACCGTATTTTAGCTGTAAACGTCGGTTAATATTATATAATCCGGTATGACTGCTGCTATTGACACTACTGTTTAGTACCTGCTGCATTTCCTCAAGAACCTCCGGAGTCATGCCTGCTCCGTCATCAGAGCATATCATAACCAACCGGTCCGCTTCCTTATAACCACTGATTTCAACCACGAGACGTTCACGACCTCGAAAGCCATACTTAATCGAATTCTCAATCATTGGCTGTATCAAAAGCTTTGGTATAATACACTCCTCAATCTCCGGTGTGATATCGATCGAATATTGAAAACGCTGGTTGAAACGAAACTTTAAGATGCTCATATAATTCTCTGTATAAGCAATATCTTCGTCCACCGTGACTTCCTCTTGTGTATTGCTGATACTGTAGCGGAGAAGTGTTGACAGATTTAATACCATCCTACTTGCGATATCCGGCTCCATCTTACACATAAATCGGATATTTTCCAGAGTATTAAATAAAAAATGTGGATTAAACTGAGACTCAAGCTGCTTTGTTTGAGAAAAGGCGACTAATTTGCCCATTTCCTTATTTCTTTCAATTTGATCCTTCAAGCTGTCCAGCATCTGGTTATATGCTACTGCTATTGTTTCAAATTCATCCTTGCTGTTAATGTTAATATGTGTATCCAAATCTCCTTCTTTTGCCTTCTCAAAGGTGTCAATAATAGCATAAAGATCCTTTGTTTTCCTCGCTGCCATTCCCTTTGAGCTGATAAATACAAATAAAATCATCATCGCAAAAACAAACAGCAATATAAAGACAATATATTTTATAATCATTAATTGATTACTGAGGGTTAGGATCGAGTAAACCATGATTCGATTATTAAGAATTCCGCTGGTCGCCACAAAGAACTCGCCTGTCTCATTTGTTACATGCGTTTTTGTTTTCTCCACGGTTAAGTCAAAGCGATCCAAGGTATCAAAGAAGTTAAAATTATTTGCAACAAATACCCATCCGTTTTCGTCCGTGATCACCGTCTGGGAATCCAGCTTCGCGATATCAATGAGGAATTGCCGGCTATCAATCACGAATACGGTATAGCCGCCGATAACTCCATCTTTGATCATTGCCTTACCGATCACCAGCTGCATGTCCTCTTCCCCGGAGGCCTTGAATAATTTGATCGCAATCTTATTCGGACTTTGTTTCATGATACGAAAAATACCCCAATTACCGGCATATCTGCCATCCAGGTATTCTGGTATGATATTTGTACCAGTGATAATCGGTGTTATATTCTGGTCGTAAACATAAATATTAGCCTTCTTTTCCAGTAAATTGGAAACTCTATAAATATTTTCAAAGATTTCTACCCTTTGATCTACTTTAAGCTCACCCTCGAAAATCGCCTGTTGTTTTTCCAGCATAAAAATTAAATCCACATAGGAATTTACGGTTTTCTCAACAATAACGGTAATGGAAGTATTCTCATTCACTGTAGTACTCTCGATAGAATATCTCCATATCCCAATAAATATTAATAAGCAAACCATAGTTAAAATTGCTACCGGGATGATTGAATATATCAACAGCATTCTACGGATACCTTCTTTATAATAGCTATGCTTTTTCTTCATACAATCATCCCTCTCGCATTTCAGTTATAGGCTTATCTCCTTTTTACCAGATAACTTAAAAAATAGCAACAATGATATTACTGTAGTTAAGGTAAGGATACTGGCTAAAGCCGCTGCTGTGCCATAGCTGGAACGGATAACCTCGGTATAGATGGCAACTGACATGGTTCTTGTATTGCCGGTATATAAGATGACGGAGGCACTTAATTCATTTATTATAGTAATCCAGCTTAATATGGCAACTGATATCACACCCGGCATCATCAGTATTGCAGTAACCTTGAAGAAGGTCTTGATCGGTGAATCTCCAAGACTGATAGCAGCCTCTTCCATGCTCGGACTGATCTGATATAGAATTGCGGCGCTGGAACGTAGTGTATATGGCAGACGGCGGACAACAAAGGCTATGATAATGATGACTGCGGTACCGCTGAGAAGCAAAGGCTTTTTATTAAAAGCAAGCAACAAGGTGATACCTAGTACCGAACCCGGAATGATATAAGGGAACATTGTCATAGAATCAATGATATTGGTTAACCAGCTTAGTCTGCGTGTTGTAATATAAGCGATAAACATTGCCATGAATACAATGATAATTATTGCAATGACACCAAATTTATAAGTATTGAGGATTGATTTTCCCAAGTTAGCGAAGATGGTTCGGTAACTATCCAAAGAAAATCCATCCGTAAACATTGCACCCTTGGTAGCTTTAAAGG
>JAEZKL010000149.1 GCA_023415475.1 Bacillota bacterium
GTGCGGAGATGATTAGGTCTATGGCACCGGATTCCATCGTATTTGCCATGGCTAATCCGACACCGGAGATTATGCGTGATGTTGCTAAGGCTGCAGGAGCAAGGGTAGTGGGAACCGGTCGATCTGACTTTGCCAATCAGATCAATAATGTGCTTGCTTTCCCCGGTATTTTCCGTGGTGCCCTGGACTGTCGCGCAAAAACAATTAATGAAGAGATGAAGGTGGCCGCTTCCTATGCAATTGCTAGATTGATTTCAGAGGAGGATCTAAACGAAGATTGCATTATTCCAAATCCTCTGGATAAAAGAGTAGCACAGGTGGTAGCCGAAGCAATCATAAAAGAAGCCTATGCAACCGGTGTAGCCCGGATTTAAAAGAGATTAGCATAGAGGCAGCTCGATGGATGGTAAACAATCCGTCGGGCTGCCTCATTCTATATGAAACATATTATTTTATCGTATTCCTCTTTACAGAGTTTACGTACTGCTTCCGCAGCTTCTTCTGTAGTCACATCACCTACTATAATAAAGCTAAGCTTATCCTGTCTCTGATTTAGATATTTACTTACTGTGCTATAAAAGTTATTTTCTCTTCTTTCCAAAAATTTGTTTCATATTCAACTTGTAACTCTGAGGCATCAATAGGAACTTCAAATGTAACTGTACCTTTTGTCTTCTTACCGCTTGATAAAGTTGCACTCAAATCTGTATCTATATAACTTTGTTCCATAGCATAACCATCCGCATATGCTTCAAAGCTAAATGTTGAAACACTTTTATCTGAATCACTTATGTTTTCAAAATCAAAAGCCATTTGGATAAACTTGTATCCATCTTTTGGCTCAATAAACATATTATCAGAAATATAATCCTCACACGATAAATACTGTATTATGAAATCATCTGTTTCAATCACATCTCCAACGTAAAACGTTGTTGAAGCTATTTTATCATTCTGTGTTTCTATCTCACCGCTATTCTCTACATCTGTTCCTTCTTGCAGTAATTCTTCTGTCTCTTCAACTTGAATATTTGTATCTACCAACTTAGCTGTTTCAGTCTCATTCATATTCAAGCCAATACCCAAACCAAGTATAATAATAACGGAAATAATTGATGTTACTGAAATCACAACACCTCCGATAGCTAAACCTTTGTTATTCTTTTCGCTAGTAATGGCTATGATTCCCAAAATTATTGCTACAATATCAAACAGAATTCCTATTATAAAAATTCCCGTTAAAAACCCGACAATACCTAGTATGAGTGAAGCAATACCTAATCCGTTCTTCTTTTGTTCCATTGTAAACTCCCTTCTATTTTGCATAATCTACACTGATGGATTGCAGCTACTGTTTATGATATTTCAATCTGTAACTCTTGAATAATACTCATTTCGCATTACATCTCTCATTTATTTCTTTCATGTATCCTGCGGTAATGATACCAGATGGCAACGCTACAAAGGCTATACCTAATACAGATGATATCATACTTACAATTCTTCCTATAGTTGTAACTGGATAAATATCACCATAGCCAACTGTTGTTAACGCTGTTGTAGCCCAATACACAGCATCGAAGAACGTTACGAAACTATCTGCTTCAACAGAAAACATCACTAAGGCAGAAACCAGAATATAGCCTAATGCCATAAAGCAAACAGAAGTTAAAGCTGTTTTTTCTTTATTCAAGACATTTATGATGATTTGAAAGCTTTTCGAATACCTTAACAATCTTAATGCACGAAACGTCTTAAATAGACGGAACAATTTAAATAATCTAAATCCGTAGTTCATCACTGTTATTGAAGGTAATATTGATAAGATATCAATCACAGCGAATAAAGAAAACGGATAAGCAACAAACGCTCTTCCCCTTAAGTCTGGTTTCTTAAAATCGTATGTAACCCACCTAATACAGTAATCTATTATAAAAATAACTACAGTAACTTTATCAATTGCATTTAACCATGATGTTTGAGTCTTGAAACATATCGGAATGATACTAGCAATAATAGTGAACATCATGAAATAGTTATATATCTTGGTGATAATATCATTATCTTTAGTATCTTCTATAACTTCAAATAACTTCTTTCGCAATATGCTCATATAAATCTCGTCTCCTAATTGTTCTGGCTGTATACTCCATATGTACTATAATAGCCACATTTACGATAATACAAATGCTTTTCTTTATGACCCCTTTTTGCTGACTATTTTTCCTATATTATAACATACATTTGGAAATAATGCATAAATTTTACATGCAATTTCTCTGTAAATAATCTTCTTCTATGTCGCATGGTGAAGAGAACCTTTATAAAAGCCTTTTAAATCAAGGCCATTTAGAAAAAATGCAACTGTGTCGATATACTCAAAACTCTCACCGCCATAAATTCCTTTCTTCAAAAGTGTATTTCATCTCTTTACCTCATTAAATCATCCAACTTTTCGTTATTATGTCAACAATTAAATTCAACAGATTATCCTACAAAAAAAGAGTAGCTTTTATGCTACTCCTCATTTATACTCTCATTATTAATCTCATCTATCTGCTGATTTATCGCTTTACGAATGTAAAACATGGCATAAGTACGAAAGTAAAATCCTTCAGTACTCTCTCTATCCTCAATTGAATATACATTCTATTTAATACTACCGAGTACATCATAACTGGTGAACTTTTTCATCTTACCAAATTGCGCAAAGCCTTTGTTTAATCCATTTTCAGCCTTTTCTTTACTCATCCCAGTTATGATATACTTCCTGTACATCATCATCCTCGTCCAGTAAGTCAAGGATACGGTTCATCATCTTGATATCCTGCTCGTCCTTAAGCTCTACCCAAGTCTGGGGGATCATGGTGACATCGGCTTGAACCATTGGAATGCCTGATTTGCTTCTATTAATCTTTACTATTCTAAAAACTCAACATTTACCGTAACTGATATGTTACATTTTCCATAGCTGAAGTGACTTTTTCCATCACTGGAGTCAAGTTTATCACCAAGTAAGATTAAATTCAATGACTTTATTGCCGAGTATCACATAATAAATACTAATTAACCATAACTTCTTTTAACAACCCTATTGAACTTGGTTCAAACAAATCTGTTGTCAACAATTCGCCACGAAAAGCTTTAGATAAAATGGACTTTTTAAGCGAATCAAACTCTTCTTTCATGGATAATATTTCTCTTGATTGTTTATCTATAGACATTACATTACTCAGTATACGTACTATCTCAAGTTGCTCTTCGTATGGAGGGATTATTATCTCCAACTCACGAACCCTCTGACAGTTTAGTGCTTGGGGACCTGAACCTGCCCCTTTTTCTCTATTTTTTTTATATTGATACTGTAACCAATACCAAAGAAATTCTGACGATACTAAACCATGAGGAATTTGAATCGCTGCAATATTCTGATTTGTTGTTGCTTCAATCTCAAGAATAGCACTTTGACCTCTTGTCTTTCCTTCTCCAATCATAGCAATTAGTACTGTACCAATAGGTAATAGTTTTACAGATGAGTTTTTATAACCTTTCTCTGTTATTTTCTCTTTTGTCTCCCATATATGGCTATTATTAACCTCTCCTGAACTGATCCAAGGAATACTTCCGTTCCAATATTCGTTATTAGATCGGGAAGGAGTACTGCCATTAGTTACTTCCGCCACTGAACCTATATTACATTTTATCCATAGTGCATCAGCTATTTCTTCAATAATTGTATTGGTAGCTTGACATTCTTGTATCATCTTTAAAACTTTCTTATTATCTTTATAAAAATTCTGCACTTCATCTAAAACATTGTTTATACTTCTTTGCGATTTTCTCCATTGCTTTGTTAATTTTCCAGTAAACGCTCTATCAAATATAGCCATTCTTCTTTCTTCTAATCTATCTAAGCATTCATGGATTATATCATTTGCGGTATCAATTTTACTTATTAGCTCTTCAATTAGTTCAACAATTCTATGCTGCTCTTCTAATGGCGGTAACGGGAGTTTATATTCACCCAACGTTGTTGTATTAATATTTGCAATATTTGTGGTTTGTGTAGACTTACCCATAAAATTACCACACATAAATTCAAACTTAAGATAGTAATATATAAATTTACTTAAAACTTTGATAGGCCTAATTGCTAATACAAAACCACCAAAAGTAAAATCATTTAAATCAGTATAGACATAGGATGTTTTACCAACAAGTTCCCTAGAATTTGCGGATGACATTAGTATATCATCTTTTTTTAAAAACTTCTTTTTGTTGTTTTTAATAAATTTTCTGTTGATGTATATCAAATCTTCAAGTTCTAGATTTTCTTGTATGTTCGCAGTACGAATACATGGTATATTTGTATCTGTTTTCAAATTTTCTTTAGCCGAAGCAGGAAAGGTAATACCTCTTTCAAAATTTACAATTGTTCCAATATTCGTCCAACACCAATTTTCAGGCAACTTATAAGGTTGTTCATCTTCTGGAATTATAGCTTTCTCTAATAAATCTACAAATGATACTTCTTCTGTTCTATTTACCATTATCATCCCTCTAAGTTCTTAAGCTTATTAACCACACTCTGTATCAAATCCATAGCTTCTGAAAGCTTAGCAATAACTTCTTCTCCGCTTTCAATTGGATCTGGAAGATTATCATAATCAATAATACTTTCATCCTTAATCAAGCCTAAATCCAAGCTATTGTTTTTATCCTTAATCTGTTCCCGGGTAAAGCACGACCATCTTTCATCTTCTACCTTTGTTCTATCTTCAGCTGTATATGCTTTAGTAAAACCGTCAAAGTATTCCGGTTGTAAAGTATTTGTCTTACCAAAGTTCTGCATATTAGTTCTTAAATCATAGAACCATACTTCCTTCGTGTTATTCTGATCAGTTTTTCCCCTTGTAAAGAATAGAACATTCGTTTTAACTCCCTGAGCATAGAAAATTCCAGTAGGTAGACGGAGTATCGTATGCAGATTACATTTCTCCATCAAGTCATTACGGATGGATTGTCCGTCACCGTCAGCAAATAATACATTATCCGGTAATACAACCGCTGCTCTTGATTTACCATTTGGTTTTAATGACCGGTATATATGTTGAAGAAAGTTCAACTGCTTATTACTTGTTGAAAAGGTAAAGTCATCTCTTGTTGCACGTTCTCCACCTTTTTTCGTCCCAAATGGAGGATTTGTGAGTACTACATCATAATCTTTCATAACCTTACCCTGATTAGACAAGGTATCACCAAGATATATTTTACCTTCTATATCATGAAGCATGGCATTCATAAGAGCAAGTCGGTGCGTTTCATGAACTAATTCTCCTCCGGTAAAAGCTTCAAATTTCTGAAAATGTTGCTCTTCCACTGATAAATCAAACAAGTCATTTGTTTGTTTCTTTACATATGCATCGGCAGCAATCATAAATCCAAATGTACCGCAGGCAGGATCGTTACATCTTTCACCCGGTTGTGGTGCAGTAAGTATTACCATTACATCAATCAGTACCCTAGGGGTAAAATATTGTCCTGCACCGGATTTCTTCTCGTTTGCATTCTTCTCTAAAAGTCCTTCATAAAGATTTCCAAGTCCTTCTTCCTTGGCACTATACCAATCCAGATCATTAATGTTTACTATGATTTTTCTTAGGTTTGCAGGCTCCTCTATATTAGTGCGTGCACCTGAGTATATTTCTTTAATTCTACCGGTTCCATTCTTACCAAGTTCACTAAGAAGCTCCTCAT
>JAEZKL010000011.1 GCA_023415475.1 Bacillota bacterium
GCATTTCGTGGTGTAGTGGATATGTGGGATGTCATTAATGAAGTAGTGATCATGCCTGTCTATGACCGATATGATAACGCGATTACACGTATTTGCAAGGATCTTGGTAGGGTTCGACTTGTAAAAGAAGTATTTGAAGCGGCAAAGGCAGCGAATCCAGATGCGATATTACTGATCAATGATTTTAATTTATCTGAAAGTTATAGAATATTGATCGATGGCTGTTTAAATGCTGGTGTTCCTATTTCAGCAATTGGAATTCAGACACACCAGCATCAAGGCTATATGGGGCAAAAGAAATTAGAAGATATCTTAGAGAGATTTTCAACATTTGGACTACCTTTGCATTTTACAGAGAATACTTTGCTGTCTGGAAATATCATGCCAGCGGATATAGTGGATTTAAATGATTATCAGGTGGATGAATGGCCATCTACTCCTGAAGGTGAGGAAAGACAGAAAAAGGAATGGGCTGAAATGTATCGTATTTTGTTTGAGCATCCTTTGGTAGAAGCAATCACAGGGTGGGATTTTGCAGATGGGGCATGGTTAGGCGCACCTAGCGGGCTTATTCGTAAGGATAATACGACAAAACCAGCATATCATGAATTGAAACGTCTGATTCACGAAGAATGGCATACGGAAGATGAATTGCGAACAGACGAAAATGGAAAAATTACGCTTGAAGGTTTTAAAGGAGAATATGAGATTGCACTTCAGGGAAAGACAATAAATTTTTATCTTAATGGAAATTCAAATGGTGATCTAATAGAAATCACTATATAGAGGAAGGAATATGGCACAAAATGTAATGATCACCGGAGCGGGAAGAAGTTTTGCTCTTGGAGAGGCAAAATTGAACATAATAAGGCTTACGACCAACTTACGACAGATTTACGACCAATTTACGACCAAATAATAAAGTATATTTGAAGAATCTCTTGGAAACAGGGGATTCTTTTTTGTATTCGGGTAAGAGTATAATTTTTGGATGATATATCAAAGAGTTCATGCACATATCGTTTTTATTTTCAGGTAATGCGCTAATTATAGGCTTGCGGCAATTCCTGTTTGCAGGAATATGCTTAACCTTGCACTGCTATGTAGAAAAAAATCATGTTTCATGTCGAAAAAAACATGATTCGTGCGGTAAACGGTTTTCAAGGGAAAAATATGATATTCTTATTTGCAGCAATAGTACTCTATCGGGAAAGGAAGGAGGCTCTTTTACAACAGCCTTATTAGGTTGTTGATAGCAGGTATCTGCGTAACAGCAATTATTACATTGTAGTTTATCGGGGGAGAGTTACAGATACTGATTGAATGCGAAAAAGATGCTGCATTATAAGGAGGAATAAAGAAATGAAGAAAAAATACTTAAGTATACTGTTGATATTGGTTATGGTATTTGCCATATTACCTGATACTCCGGCAACTGTGAGAGCAGTTGGCGACCCAGTTGCACAAATCGATGATCAAGAATACAATACCCTGCAAGATGCAGTTAATGCAATTGATACTACTACTACTGCGATGCCAACAATTGAGCTACTGAGGGATATCTCACTTTCAGACGGTGTTGTAGCTTCAACAGGAAAAGACTTCACGATTGACTTGAACGGCAAAACAGTAAATGATGAGAATTTAAGTAGTTCACAGGATGTCATCAGTCATTATGGCAGTGGGACTCTGATAATTAAAGATAGTATGGGTAATGGAAAGATTACTGCAAATAGAACGGATAACTATGTGATTAGCACTGGATATTCAGGAGGAAATGTATCCATAGAAGGCGGTACAATTCAAAATTATGGTGGAACGGCAGTTTATAATGCTAATGGTGATATGGTGTCTGTCTCTGGAGGAGCGAAGGTAATAGGAACAGGAAATGACCGTTCTGCGATTTATAACCAGAATGGTGGCACTGTGTCTATGTCTGATAATGCAACGCTTCAGGGTGATTTTGGAGTTTATAATCATGCAGGGAGCGTTAGTATTTCTCTTTCCGGAAATACAGCAGTAGTTGCATCGGGTACAGCTATCTTCTATAATTCAGGTGCTGCCGGAACAATTGATATTACAAGTGGAACGGTTACCGTTTCAGGTAATACGGCGGCGATGAATAAAGCTCCTGATTTGAGTAGATATACTAATGTACAGATTACGGCAAGCACTACCAAAACAGACGGAACCGAAACATCAGAAATTGAAAGTTCAGCTCTAAATTCTACTAATATTGGTACCTATAAATATTTAAAATTTGAGGCAAGTACCAAAATTACTTCGCAGCTGTCTTTTTCAGGGGACAACTCACAGGATTGCACCAATACCACTAAGCATACTCAACATACCCACGCAGATGGCAGGAAATGCTGGGCCTGGGATAAAGATAGCGCTACCCTGACTCTGGATGGGGTGAATATTGAAGTTTCTGGAGCTGATAGCGCCATTGATTTTGAAAGCTCTAGTAATACGAAGCTAGTGCTGAAAGGTAATAGCACCGTTACGCTGAAAGACAGTGCTGATAGTTTTCCTAGCACCATACATGTACGTAATGATTTAGAGATTAGCGGAACCGGCGCATTAACCATCAATGGTAGCAATAAGACTAGCGGTACGTCTCGCACAGTCAGTTCCGGTATTTATACCAATGGGAAGTTGAAAATTACGAGCGGCACCATTACGGCTGTCGGCGGAACAGTTAGCACTACAGGTACTAGTGATAGTGCTGGTTCTGAAAGCTATGGACTTTGGGGGTATGGAGGTGTTGAGATTACAGGAGGTACTGTCAATGCCACCGGAGGAAACGTAGTATTCGAGAATTATGGTAACAGTCGTGGTATCAACTATGGCCCTGTTGGTATTAGCCTCTTAGGGGGGACAGTAACCGCTCAAGCAATGATCGGACATAGACCATTTCACTCCACTCCCAGTCTTACAGGCATGGTGCATAGGGCTGGTACAGGCGCATGGGATAATACCTCTGGTACAGCCTGCACTTATGAGCCCGGGCCGCCATTTGTAGCGGTAAATGATATCGCAATGACCAATGCCGCTTCTGTACAGGTAAATACTGCTTTGACCTTGGCAGGAACAGTTACACCGAGTGATGCCACCAATAAGACCATTGTATGGAGCGTGCAAAATGCTGATGGTACCGGAGCAACAATCAGCGGAAGCACCTTCCGGGCAACGACGGCAGGTACAGCTACGATTAGGGCAACCGTGGTAAATGGTGCCAGTGAAAGTAGCAATTATACGAAGGATTTTACCATTTCGGTATCACCTAGCACACCGCCATTTGTAGCGGTAGGTGACATTACCATGACCAATGCCGCTTCTGTACAGGTCAATACCGATTTGACCTTAGCAGGAACAGTTACACCAAGTAGTGCCACCAATATGACTATTGTATGGAGCGTGCATAACGCTGGTGGTACCGGAGCAACAATCAGCGGAAGCACCTTCCGGGCAATGGCGACAGGTACAGCTACGGTTAAGGCAACCGTGACCAATGGTTCCGGAACAAGCAGTGATTACATAAAGACGTTTGACATTACTGTAAATACACCGCCTACTAATAACGGTGGTAGCGGAGGTTCCGGTGGAGGGGCCGGCATACCGATAAAGAATGAGGGAGAGATCGAGAAGGTTCAGAAGCAGGAAGGAAATGCTCCGACAGCTAATCTAAAGGACAGCATAGAGGATCTGAAAGCCAAGGTATTATCTGCTGGGGAACAGGAGCAGGTGGCAGCAGGAAAGGATGCAAAGATAATCTTAAAGGTTCAGGATATCAGTTCTACTGTCAGTGCTGAGGATAAGAAACGGATTGAGGAAAAGCTGGTGGCAGAACAGCAAAGTTCAGATAATCCGGTACTGCTTTATGTTGATATCTCCCTTTACAAGCAGGTCGGAGATGGACAAGAGACCAAGGTGACTGAAACAAGCAGCAAGATCATGATCAGCATCGAGGTGCCTGAAAGCATGTGGAGCACCGAAGCTGGAGCAAACAGAACTTATCGCGTTGTCCGCATCCACAATGGAATGACAGAGCTTCTGGGGGGAACCTATGATCCTGAGACGCATCTCTTTACCTTTGAGACAGACCGCTTCTCGACCTATGCCCTGACCTATCAGGACAGCAGCAAACAGGATAGCAGTAGTATACAGACCTATCAGGACTTCTACCATTTGCAGCTGACTGCAAAAGCAAAAAAGACCTCACAAACCCTATCCTACAAGAACATTGCTGATATGGACGGATATTTGATTTACGGCGCAAAATGTGGGGAAAAGATGACGGAGCTGGCTAAGGTTCCAGCTGGTACTACAAGTTATACCGTCAAGAATCTGAAGCAGGGGACCTATTACAAGTATCAGGTTAAGGCATATCGGATCATTGATGGTGAACAGGTTATTATAATGAGTTCTAAGGTTATACACTCCGTTACGGAGGGTAAGACCTATGCCAATCCAACAAAGGTAACATCGGATATAGCATCCGTTAAGCTGGCAGTAGGCAAATCCAAAATCGTTACCTGTCAGGTGGTTTTGCCTAAGGGAAAGAAGATGAAAGAGCATACAGCAACCATCCGTTATGAATCCTCGAACAATGCGATTGTTACTGTTAACAGCAAGGGAAAGATTACTGCAAAAGCAAAGGGGAGCTGCTATGTGTATGCATATGCTCAGAATGGGGTTTATAAGAAGATAAAGATAACGGTGTAAGGAAGGGATATCCCACGCCAAGGTTGTTATGTTTTCAGTCACGTTATGAAAGCATTATATCAAATATTAAATAAATAAGTTACGGATGAGGTGGAACTATGGCTGAGAATTATACCAATGAACCGATGCTGGAGATGTTTATATTTGAGACTTCGCAGCAAGTTGAACAATTGGAAATATATATATTGGATTGTGAAAAAGAAAAAGGTTTTTCACAGGATGCAATTAATGATATATTCAGGTTCATGCACACAATTAAAGGTTCAGCGGCTATGATGATGTTTAATGACATATCAACCTTGGCGCATTCGATAGAGGATGTTTTCTATTATCTGAGGGAGGACAAACCGAAGAATATTAATTATTCAGCCCTTTCCGATTTGGTATTAGGCGGTATCGATTTCATTAAAGTAGAACTGGAGAAAATTAAGAATGGTGACATGGCTGATGGTAAATCATCAGCTTTAAGTAAAGAACTCAGGAAGTTTTTAAACAAAACAAAAAGTGATAATAACTCAGGATTAGAGATAAAAGAATTCAATAAACCATTATATAATCAACGATATTACATAGGTCAGGATAAAACAATAGAGGCAACCTATAAAAATATGTTTAAGGCAGTTATCTATTTTGAAGATGGCTGTGAGATGGAAAACATCCGGGCGTACGCGATCATACATAATTTAAATGAATTAACCGGCGAGGTATATTATCTGCCGGAGGATATTATTGATAACGATGAAAGTGCTGAAGTGATAAAACAGCAGGGTTTTATCATTTACCTGAAAGCAGACAGCTCCTATGAAAAGATGCATGAACTCTTTATGCAGACTATTTTTCTTAAGGATTTAGAGTTGTTTCAATTGGAGGATGACAGCGAATTTAAGCAATTCTATAAGGAAAAAGGACCTGCCATACGGGATAATATGATTAAAATACCGGCTATTAATGATTCGGGGAAGTGGGAAGCCGAGCATACTGAGCATCAGATATCTTCAAACAAACAAAGCATGATCAGCGTCGGTGTAACTAAATTGGACAAGCTGATGGATCTGGTCGGTGAAATGGTCATAGCAGAAGCCATGGTTATTCAAAACCCGGATCTGGCCGGATTAGAACTGGATAATTTCCAGAAGGCAGCCAGACAGTTGAATAAGATAACCACTGAGCTTCAAGATATGGTCATGGCTATCCGGATGGTTCCCTTGTCGACAACCTTTCAGAAGATGAACCGGATCGTCCGCGATATGAGTAAAAAATTACTTAAAGAAGTAGCACTACGTATTATCGGAGAAGATACCGAGGTTGACAAAAATATTATTGAACATATTTCGGATCCGTTAATGCATCTTGTCCGGAATTCCATTGACCATGGCATAGAAAGCATGGAAGAGAGGCTGGCTAAAGGAAAAACAAAGGTTGGAACAGTTACTCTTGAAGCAAAGAATGCTGGAAGTGATGTCCTTATCATTGTTAGAGATGACGGAAAAGGACTTGACCGGGATAGGATATGGAAAAAGGCGAGAGAAAATGGTCTGCTTCATAGGGATATTAGAGAGATGTCTGATAAGGAAATATTTAATATGATCCTGCTTCCTGGCTTATCAACAAAAGAAAATATCTCCGAATTTTCCGGTCGCGGTGTCGGAATGGATGTGGTTGCTAAAAATATTGAAGTAATCGGCGGATCAATCGCCGTTGACAGTATACCGGATCATGGCACGACGATAACTTTAAAGATACCGCTTACCCTGGCAATCATTGATGGGATGAATATAAAAGTAGGACGTTCCTGTTATACGATACCGACAACCTCCATTAAGGAATCCTTCCGGCCGAAGGAGAAGGATTTGATCACTGACCCGGATGGCAATGAGATGATTATGGTAAGGGGCAAGTGCTACCCAATACTCAGACTACATGATTGTTTTAAAGTAGGCACTGATATAACAGACATTACCAATGGAATCCTAATTATGGTTGAACAGGATGATAAAACAATATGTATATTTGCTGATGAGCTCATAGGCCAACAACAGGTAGTTGTAAAAGCGTTGCCGGAATATATAAAGAGGTTTAAAAAAATCAAAGGTCTAGCTGGATGTACCCTTCTTGGTGATGGCAGTATAAGCTTGATTTTAGATGTCGCGGGTCTTATTAGGCACTAAATAATAAATAATAAATGATAAAGGAAAGGAATGCGGAAATGACAGATATCATTGATAATAATTTAGAGATGGAGGAAGATACCCAAAAGGGAAGATATCTTACTTTCTCTCTGGGAAAAGAAAGTTATGGCATTGAGATCCAGTATGTAACTGAGATAATTGGAATACAGACAATTACTGAAGTACCGGAGCTGCCACCTTATGTGAAAGGTATCATAAACCTAAGGGGAAAAATTATTCCTGTTATTGATGTAAGGCTGAGGTTCAAGAAGGAGCCGAAGGATTATAATGACAGAACCTGTATCATTGTGATTGATATTATGGAGCTCTCCATCGGCCTAATCGTGGATAATGTATCGGAAGTACTTAACATACCGGATCAGGACATCGAAACTCCTCCACAGATGAACGGGGTGAACAGTAATCTGTTCATTAAAAACATTGGAAAAGTAGGGAATGATGTTAAGCTGCTTCTGGATTGTGAGAAGCTGCTATCAGACGATGAAGTAGAAGATTTATGTAAAGCAATATAAAAATAATTCAACTAATGAGGAGATGTATATTATGAAATGGCTTAATAATATGAAAATTCGGGCAAAGATTATTATGTGTTTCAGTATTCTTGCAATTTTTACTACGGTTGTTGGTGTTTTTGGTATCAGCAACATGGATAAGATAAATATAAGAAGCGAAAGTATGTATAATGATAATTTATTACCTATTCAATACGTTATGAGTATTCAAAATGAACTGCAAGATATCAGTGTAAATCATTTGTTGGCAATCTACGAGAAAAACCCTGAAACCTTACAATCTAAACTTGATGAGATAAATAGTTCGGTAGAGACTGACGACCAGTTCCTGACAGATTATGAAAAAACTATTCAGGACGATAATGAGAGGATGCTCTACACAGAGGTCAAGAATAGCCTTGCGGAATATCGAACATTACGTGAAGCAAATTTAGAATTAGTTAAAGATGAAAAATATGATGCTGCATTAGCAACCTTATCGGAGGTTGAAAAGGCAAGTTCAAATACAGATGAAGCTCTTCAGGAATTAGTTGAATATAATAAACTACTGGCTTCTCAGGCGCTGCTGGCAAATGAAAAAAACTATAGCCAACAGTCGAAGGTTATGATAACAGTAATTATCTCAGGTGTTATAATTGCCATTTCACTTGGAATTGCTATAGCAAGATTAATCAGTAATCAATTAAATCACCTGGTAGCCGTAGCTGACAAGATAGCAGATGGTAACCTTGATGTTACGGTTGATATCGATTCAAAAGACGAGGTTGGCATATTAGGAAAATCCTTTAAGAAGATGGCCGAAAATATTAACGAGGCTATGTCTAATATATATACAGCATCAGAACAGGTTGCATCTGGTGCCAGTCAGGTTTCTGATTCCAGCATGGCATTATCTCAGGGTGCAACGGAACAGGCAAGTTCTATAGAACAATTAACAGCCTCCTTAGAGGAAATCTCCTCGCAGACAAAGCTAAACGCTGATAATGCAAATCAAGCGAACAGCCTTGCAAGAGATGCTAAATCAACAGCTCTTCAAGGAAATGTCCAGATGAAAGAGATGTTAAAAGCTATGGAAGAAATTAATGATTCTTCCAATAGCATCTCTAAAATTATTAAAGTAATCGATGATATTGCTTTCCAAACCAATATATTAGCTCTTAATGCGGCAGTTGAAGCAGCGAGAGCGGGTCAGCATGGAAAAGGCTTTGCGGTTGTCGCAGAAGAGGTTAGAACTTTGGCAGCCAGGTCAGCAAGTGCAGCGAAGGAAACTACCGATATGATAGAGGGTTCAATTAAGAAGGCTGAAGGTGGGACAAAAATAGCAAATAGCACAGCAGATTCATTAAATGAAATTGTAAAAGGGATTGAAAAAGTCGCTGTTTTGGTCAATGATATAGCAAATGCTTCCAACGAACAAGCGAACGGTATCGGACAGATTAATCAGGGTATTATGCAGGTATCAGATGTTGTTCAGAAGAATTCAGCTACCTCTGAGGAAAGTGCAGCAGCAAGTGAAGAATTATCAAGTCAGGCTGAACTATTAAAGGAAACGGTTAGCAGGTTTAAGCTTAAAAAGGTATCAAAAGCTTATTATAGTCAGGATGAGATAAATCCTGATGTTATCAAAATGTTGGATAACATGGCCGATAAGAAAAAGGATCAGGTATATAATGTAAAGGATGGCAGACATAAAGCGGTTACAGAAAGACCCAGAATAGCATTAAGTGATAACGAGTTCGGAAAGTATTAAGATCAGAGAATGGACCCATTAGAGTCCAACTTTATGTCCGCACCCCCAATTATGTGCGGATCATTCATTTAGTAAAGTAAGTTAAAAGATAGTTACAGATAATAAGAGGAGGACTGAATCCTGCATTGTACAGGACTCAGTCCTTACTAATTATCATGCCACTGGCGACATAGCAGAATATATCCTTTGTGTGAGAGAATGATGGTAGAATTAATAGGATATAAATGTATAAAATAAGTGAAAAATTTCTAAAAAACAGTTATAATATAATCATTAAGAGATGGAGGGATTATCATGAGCTCTCTTCATTGCCCCCCCGATATGGAAGATGAGCTTAAAGACGAAGGCAACACCGGATTCATGTTAATGGGGTGCTTTAAATAAGTGCATTGTTCAAATTCATGTGCTGCGAAGTGGGAGTTTAAAAATATTAATGTGGTAAAGGAGGCAGGGAAGATGAAGATAATTACGGATACATCAGCTTTGTACTCTCTACAGGAAGGAAAAGAATTGGGGATAGAAGTTATTCCGGCATGTGTTCTTGTAGATGGTGAAGTTTATAAAGATTATGAGGATATTAGTGGTGAAGAGCTTCTGAAACTTATTGAACAGGGGAAGGTCCCCACATCTTCCCAGCCGGCAATTGGAGATGTGATTGATATTTTTGAAGGCACACAGGAAGATATATTGTATTTAACAATTGGAGATGGATTATCTGGTACATACCAGAATGCTATGGGTGCCAGAAACTGTGTGGAACAGAATGAACATATACATATTATTGATACTCAGACTCTGGCAGGAGCTCAGCGTTTTCTTGTGCAAAAGGCAATGATGCTTAAGAAAGAAGGTATGGGAATAGAGGAGATTGTGAGGCAGGTTAAAAAATCTGTTGTAACATCAGTTTCTTTTGTCATTGCTTCTGATTTTAATTTTTTGAAGCGAAGCGGAAGATTAACACCGATTGCAGCTGCTATTTGTAGTGTGGTTAAGATTATTCCTGTATTGACACAAACTGAGGATATGAAGAAGATAAAGCCGTTTGCTGTAAAGCGATCCTATAAAAAGGCTGTAGATGCAGTGATTGAGTATTTTAAAGGGATAAGAGTGAATCAGGAGTATATCATTAGCATTGGACATGCTGGTGTTCGTCAAATGGCAGAAGATGCTGTGAAGCAAATTCGAAATCATTTCTCAGATACTACGATTGAATTATTCCAGTTATCCCCCACCTTGATTACTCATGGGGGTCCTGGATGTATTACCATTCAGGCAATCTGCAGATAGAAAGGGTGCATTG
>JAEZKL010000042.1 GCA_023415475.1 Bacillota bacterium
ATTTAATCAAATATTGGAGACCGAAACAGAACGGTGTCAATCGATTTTTCATCCTCTCTCTTTTCAAAGTAGCTGTTGTAAGCTATAATAAATGTAAATTTATGGAAAAGAGAGGGGATTTTTATGGTCAAATTCTTATATGAGGAAAACATCATCATGTATGTGTTTGCAGGCCTGTGCGGACTGGGGTTACTGGTTCGTTTGATTGTGGATCTGGTGTACAGACATCTGGTTAAGGAATCAGAAAACCCGGCAGAGACGAAAAATAAGCTGCTGAAGCATATGAAAATGAGGTTCGAAGCTTGCTACAAGGCCAAAATAGGTGTGAATAATGTGGATACTTTTGTGGATAAGAGTGTATTGAAGTATCGTTTTTGTGGAGTTTTATTGTCCACATGGGATAACTTTAGTGGACAAGTTCTTTTTCTGAATCTTCTAATAGTGCCTATAAGCACGGTTTTTGGGGTTGCTTTTGACTGTGGACAAAAACTGGTCTTATTAACAGGAGCGGTGGGAATCTTATCAAGTGCTATCTTAATTCTTGTGGATAAAAGTATCAATCTGCCGGCTAAGAAGCGCATCCTGCGGCTTAATCTGCTTGATTACCTTGAGAATTTCTGTAAGGTAAGATTGGAACAGGAGGTCTTCCATCCTGAGTTATACGAACAGATTCGACGTGAATTTGAACAGGTAGCGGAGGCTAAGAAGCAGGTGGTTCCATCTAAGGAGGCGGTAAAAGATGATTCGAAAGAGGAGCTTAACCGTAGAAGGGAAGCAAGGAGACAGAAGGAAGAAGAGAAGAAGCGTGAGGCTCAGCGAAGAGAAGAAGAGCAACGCAAGCTGGAGGAAGCCAGAAAAGAAGAAGAGAGAAGAAGACTCGAGGAGAAAAGGCAGCTGGCGGCTAGACGCCGTGAGGAGGAGCTCAGGAAGATCGAGGAAGAGCGCTTAGCATTGGAAGCAAGAAGGGAAGAGCTGAGGAAACAGTCTATGGAGAGGCAGCAGAGCAACCAGAAGAAGGCTATTACTAAGGATAAGGAAATGATCTTACATAGCCTTGAAGAAGAGCTAAAGCCAAAGCAAGTTAGAACCGATATGAATAAAGTGATTCAGGGTCTGGATGAAATTGCAGCAAGCAATGAGAAGGCGCAGCAGGAGAAGTCAGAGCTTATAGCAGAAGAAAAGAATGCAGCTACTCAGGAAATAATTAAAAATGCGAAGCCTCATGGGAAAGCTCGTGGAAATGCAGCTAGTATTCAGGAGGACAAATTGATTGAAGATGTATTAAAGGAATTCTTCGCATAAATTAATTTCAGATATAAAACATTCAGATATAAAACAATTGAATAATAAAGTTGACTTTGTTAGAATATAAGAAAAAGCGAAAGGAAGTATTCTAATATGTCAAACAAAGTTTGCTTTGATTTTTCTGTTGCAAAAAATTTTGTCGCAGATTCTGAGATAGACATGATAAAGAGCGCTACGATTGCTGCGAAAGATCAATTGATTAACAAGACTGGCGCAGGGAATGATTTTTTGGGCTGGATCGATCTTCCTGTGGATTATGATAAGGAGGAATTTGCCCGTATCCAGAAAGCGGCTGCTAAGATTCAGAAGGATTCAGAGGTTCTTCTGGTAATCGGTATCGGCGGCTCCTACCTTGGGGCAAGAGCTGCAATTGAATTCTTAAGACACAGCTTCTATAATTCGGTACCCAAGGAGATCAGAAAGACTCCGGAGATTTACTTCTGCGGTAATAACATCAGCAGTAATTATATGAATCATCTAATTGATGTCATAGGTGACAGAGATTTCTCCATTAATATTATCAGTAAATCCGGTACTACAACAGAACCGGCTATCGCTTTCCGTGTCTTTAAGAAGCTCCTAAATGAGAGATATGGCAGAGAAGAAGCGGCTAAGAGAATCTACGCAACTACCGACAAGGCAAGAGGTGCTTTGAAGAACCTCGCTACGGGAGAGGGATATGAAAGCTTTGTTGTTCCCGATGATGTAGGAGGACGTTATTCCGTACTTACAGCGGTTGGTTTGCTTCCGATCGCAGTAAGCGGTGCAGATATCTCCAAGCTTATGGAGGGCGCTGCAAGTATGAGAAGCTATTGCTTAAATAATCCTTTTGAGCAAAATGATGCTTTAAAGTATGCAGCTGTTCGTAATGTCCTTCTTAGAAAGGGCAAGAGCATTGAGATTCTCGTGAACTATGAGCCGTCTCTACATTTTGTATCGGAATGGTGGAAGCAGCTTTACGGAGAGAGCGAGGGCAAGGACCAGAAGGGTATCTATCCTGCTTCGGTTGACTTTACTACTGACTTACATTCCATGGGTCAGTTTATTCAGGACGGACAGAGAACTCTCTTTGAGACGGTAATCAATGTAGAGAAATCCGCGACAGAGATTATCTTGGAGGAAGAGGAAGTAGATCTGGATGGTTTAAACTATCTTGCAGGTAAGAGTGTTGATTTCGTAAATAAAAGCGCTATGAAGGGAACTCTTCTTGCTCACACAGATGGCAATGTTCCGAACTTAAGTGTAACTATGCCGGAACAGAACGAGTTCTACCTTGGCGAGTTGTTCTATTTCTTTGAGTTTGCCTGCGGTGTCAGCGGTTATCTTCTTGGAGTAAATCCGTTTGATCAACCGGGAGTTGAGAGTTATAAGAAGAATATGTTTGCGCTTCTCGGCAAACCCGGATATGAGGCACAGAGAGAAGAATTATTAAAAAGACTATAATTAAGTAATTAATATAGGAACGAAGGAGGGGGCTTTCGAAGGGTTATTACGCGAAGGTCCCTTCCTTTCTAGGGAGGAGACAGAGTTTATTATTCGCTAATTCGGTAACAATAAGCTGTTAGGAGAGTATAATATATTAATATTATTACTCTGCGATTGCGCACCTTGGAAAAAATCCATGGCAGTAAATATGGGGTCGGGTACATATCTTTGAGAATTCGCAACCGAATCCCATTTACCTCAAAAAGAGTGTGAAATATTACTGACCTGTTAACTTACTTGTATGTTTGGTTGCTTAACATAGATATGACGAAGGCTGTTGGTAGTGGACCACTTTCTCAGTGGGACACTATCAACAGCCTTTATGTTTGTCAAACAATGTATTATGGGACGCTGAAGAGAAACAGCCTATGGCATAACTGCAATATAATTATACATTAGGATGAAATGGCAGAAGCTTCCGCCCATAACGAAAAGGTGGAAAATCTCGTGAGAGCCGAAATATTTATGCCGGTTATTAAAGATAGGTAGCTTTAAGGCATAGATAATTCCGCCGATGGTATATATGATGCCACCTGCCAACAGCCATTGGAAGGCAGCGGTAGGGATAGAATTAATTATCTGAGTAAAGGCAAGGACACAGGTCCAGCCCATGGCTATATACACAACAGAAGAGAACCATTTGGGGCAATGAACCCAGAAGCCGGTAACAATAATTCCGAGTATAGCTAAACTCCAGATGAAGGCCAACATGGTTAAGCCGGTGCGTCCGCCAAGAGCTATCATACAGATAGGGGTGTAAGTGCCGGCGATTAGGACATAGATCATCATATGATCGAATTTCTTCAGCCTGCGGTGTACCTTGATGGACTGTCCAAAGGTATGATATATTGTACTGGCAACATATAATAAAATCATGCTGAGTATAAATATGCCAAGAGATATAAGGTGGATTCTGCTGGGTTGGTGAGCGGCTTTGATCATTAGTGGTGTTGCAGCAAATACTGCCATCAAAGTTCCGATCAAATGGGTAATAGCACTTCCGGGATCCTTTGCTTTCACTTTCTTAACTGTCATAGAATCAACTCCTTTTAAATAATGTTGTGTGATATGTAGTATTAACATTTTTATTAAAATTATATCATGCGGCTTTGATGATGCAACATGTAGTAATTAATACTATGTAGTGTGTATTTATATACTACAACACATCCCATTAAAATGCAAGATAAAATTTTATTTTTCATAATTAGGAGAATATGTTATACTATATTGGATAGAAATTATGGTCTATTAAACGATTATCATAAGTGATTGTACGCGAATTGCAATGGCAGAAAGGCAAGAATGCATTATGGATTTGAATGTCGGAGAAATCGTAAAATTGAAGAAGCAGCATCCTTGTGGAAGCTTCGAATGGGAGATACTGCGAGTCGGTATGGATTTTCGTCTCAAATGTCTGGGCTGTGGACATCAGGTCATGCTTCCGAGAAAACAAGTAGAGAAAAATATTAAACAGGTAAGAAAACCTTCATAATAATGGAACAGAGGTAAACAGATGCAATATATTTTATTTGATTTGGATGGAACACTGACCAATCCAATGCTTGGTATCACAAAATCGATTCAATATGCCCTAAGCTCTAAGGGGATTCCTATTACGGATTTGAATAGCCTGACTAAGTATATTGGTCCTCCACTTAGAAATACTTTTATGGATTTTGATTTTAATGAAGCAGAGGCGGAAGAGCTAATCACTAAATATCGAGAATATTATGCGGTAACCGGTCTATATGAGAATGAAGTGTATGAGGGTATAGAAGAGCTGCTTCACAGGTTGAAGGAAGACGGGAAGAAGCTATATACCGCTACCTCTAAGCCGGAGCATTTTGCGAAGATTATACTGGAGCATTTTAAGCTTGATCATTACTTCGAGGATATCTGTGGTGCGACGATGGACAGCAGCCGTGCTACGAAGGAAGAGGTAATTCGATATGCTCTTGAGAAGAACAATATTATTGACTTGGATGAGGTTGTCATGATCGGTGACAGAGAGCATGATGTGGAAGGGGCTAAGAAAGTAGGAATCGCTTCCATCGGAGTATTATTTGGCTTTGGAAGTCGGAACGAACTGATCGAAGCCGGTGCAGATCACCTGGCAGCAACGGTAGAGGATGTTCATGATATAATCAGGGAAATGTAGGATAAAGGGAAGCGTAAGGAGATAAGATATACTTCCTCTGTGGGTTTTGTAAGAAAGGAACGTAAGAGTATGAAACTGATATCCTGGAATGTGAATGGATTACGCGCTTGCATAGGCAAGGGCTTTGAAGATTTTTTTAAAAACGAGGCGGCAGATATATTCTGCCTTCAGGAGACAAAGCTACAGCCGGAACAAGTAGAGATTACTTTCGAGGGATATCACCAGTACTTTAATTCGGCAGTCAAGAAGGGGTATTCCGGGACGGCAGTTTTCACAAAGCAAGAGCCGCTCAGTGTAGCCTTTGATATCGGAATAGAAAAGCATGATATGGAGGGAAGAGTCATTACCTTAGAGTATGAGACCTTCTATCTGGTGACCGTATATACACCGAATTCTCAGAAGGAGCTTGCCAGATTGGATTACCGTATGGAATGGGAAGAGGACTTCCGTGCATACCTGCTTAGGCTGGATCAGATGAAACCGGTTATTGTATGCGGCGATTTGAATGTGGCACATAAGGAAATTGATATTAAGAATCCGAAATCAAATACGAAGAGTGCGGGCTTTACGATTGAAGAGAGGGATAAGATGACTAAGCTATTGGAGCATGGTTTTGTTGATACCTTCCGTTATAAATACCCGGAGGCTAAGGATGTATATACCTGGTGGTCATATATGTTTCATGCCAGGGAGAAGAATGTAGGATGGCGTATCGACTATTTCCTGGCCTCTGAGCGCATAAAAGAGCAGATTGTAGATAGCCTTGTTTATATGGATATTTTGGGAAGCGACCACTGTCCGGTAGGATTGATTGTTGATGGAAATGGGATGGAAAATGCATATGAAAATATATGACATAACACAAGAATTGTTTCGTGGTAGGGTCTATCCCGGAGATTTACCTCCGACTTATGACAGAGTGTCGGACATGAAGAAGGGTGATCTGTATAATCTGACAAGCCTATCCCTAGGAGCACATAACGCTACCCATGTCGATGCACCCTTTCACTTCTATGAGAATGGCAAGACAGTGGAGGAGATTGAGCTTGCGAGGTGCATCGGACCTTGTACGGTAATAGAGCTGGAGGAAGGAAAAGGTAACCATCTTCATGAGCTTTTAAAATCCTGCCAGAAGCGGATTCTGATCAAAGGGGTTACAGAAATTACTCTCGAAATGGCTCAGCTTTTCAACAAGCATGAGATCATATTGGTTGGGGTTGAAACCCAGAGTGTGGGGCCTGAGAGTGCACCGATGCAGGTACATTTGGAGCTCTTAGGTAAGGAAGTGGTTTTACTGGAGGGAATTCAATTAAATGAGGTGAGTCCGGGAGATTATTTTCTGTTTGCAGCTCCGATGAAGCTAGGCGAGTGTGACGGGGCACCTTGCAGAGCTGTTTTGCTTAAATTTGACAAAAGTCCTACTTGTATTTGCTAAGTTTACTATGTATACTTTATGGTGAAGGTACTAAAGAAAGCGGAGGGTGGAGATTAATGGAGGCTCTAAGAATAAGAACAGATCAGGCTGAGGCCGGAATGAAGGTAGCCTCAGATGTATATACCTCAAACAATCAGTTAATTATACCAAAGGATACTATACTTGATGAACGAATGATAATAAGACTGCGTTTTTACAATATTTATGGCTTTCTGATCTATCGTAATAAACCCAAAATCGAGTTAACAGAAGTATCTTATATTGAGATGCTTCGCAGTACTCCTGAATTTAAGAAATTTAACCGCACCTATGTTGACACGATCCAGAATGTTGAGGATGACTTTAATAATGTTTTAAACGGGGATACATTTGATATTGATAATCTGCTTGCGGAAACAGATCGTATTTTATCCGAGGGCAGGAACGGTGCCCATATCCTTGAGATGCTTCATGGTATCCGTAATTATGATGACTTGACCTATGTACATAGTCTGAATGTATCCTTAATCTGTAGCGTCTTCGGAGGATGGCTAAAGCTTTCCGCAGAGGATATCAGAATATTAACCCTGGCCGGTCTTCTTCACGATATCGGTAAGATGCTGATACCGAGAGAAATTATCGCGAAGCCGGATAAGCTGACGGCGGAGGAGTATAAGATTGTCAAAACGCATGCGATCAAGGGTTATCAGGTATTGAAGGACCAGGCTATCGATATCAGGGTAAAATATACGGCGCTCATGCATCATGAAAGATGTGACGGAAGCGGCTATCCCAACGGCTTTTTAAGCGAACAGGTCGATGATTTTGCCAAGATTGTTGCAATCGCCGACGTATATGATGCGATGACCTCCAACCGTCGCTACCGCAATGCGATTTGTCCCTTTGATGTGGTGGAGGAATTTGAGAAGGAAGGCTTCCTTAAATTCGATCCCGGCTTCTTAATGACCTTTCTGGAGCGCATCGTTCAGTCCTATATGCATAACATTGTACGACTTAGCGATGGCAGGGAAGGTGAGGTTATCATGATAAACCGTCTCGCTTTATCCAAACCGGTGATACGCTCCGGCAGCGATTACATAGATTTATCGAAGGATCGCAAGGTTTCAATTATAGAGATTATTTAAATGAATACATATTGAAGTAATACCATATAAAGAAGAGCACCCCCTCCGATGCTGAGCAGGGTGTTCTTTTTCCATATATGCAGAAGTATAATCACCACAATACTGATCGCTTCCGGAAGTGCATGGGGTGATTGTAGGATATGTATATCCTTGAGACAATATACCACCAACATTCCGATAATCGTGTAGGGAAGAATGTCAGCAAGGTATTTAATATATCTGGGAATGGGTTTATTCTCTGGAAAAAGGAGAAAGGGAAGAGCCCGTGTCAGCAAAGTTCCAAAGGCGATTATGGTAAAAAACAGAATGAGCTGAGTTGTGGTGTAATTCATGGCGTCGTCCCCCTATCCATAGGCTTACGAAGAAAAGTAACAAACAATAAGATACATATCATTGATGGTATGATAAAATCGGCTGGACCAAAGATAAGGCGGCATAGAATAGCGCTGGCAATACCGAGTAAAGCCGGCAGATGATTGGTCGTCGACTGCCACTGATTAATTAATATAACAATAAACAGTGCGGTCAGTACAAAATCGATTCCCTTCGTATTGATATGAATTAAGCTGCCTAAGATGCCCCCAATGATCGAACCGGTAATCCAGTAGAGGTGGTCAAGGAGAGAGACAAACAGATAGAACCATTTATCTTCTACTCCCTCCGGGGCCTTCGCGGAGCATAGGATAGAAAAGCTTTCATCGGTCAGGGAAAAGATCAGGTAGGGCTTTATCCTTCCGGTTCCGCGGTATTGTTGCAGCATGGAAATACCGTAAAACAAGTGTCTGGCATTCACCGCAATAGTCATAAGGAAGGCTCCGAGCGGATCAAAGCCAGCAGCCAGAAGTGCCACCGAGACAAACTGCATCGAGCCGGCATAGACGAAAACACTGCCTATGATAATCCAAAAAAGAGAAAATCCCTTGCTGTTCATGAGGATACCGTAAGCGGTTCCTAATACGAGATAGCCGGTCAAAACCGGAATGGTGTATGGAAAAGCAGCCTTAAGGGCTGCTGTTTTCTGGTTCATATAGGATGCTCCTTTAATAGTTGATAATTACTATATGGTGCGTTCTATCTTTTTGAATTGCCTGCATATACCGGCGTGAAGTCCTCGCTGTCGGCACATACAAATCCGGAGAATTTGGCTACCAGTTGTTTGAAGTATTCCGTTGCTGCTGGTAGGTCCTCTTCACTCAGATTGATGGCAAAGATGGTCTGAATACTGCGATTCTTGACAAAGGAAAGATCGGAGGGATCCTTGAATTTGGGATCTATTGGTTCAAAATCGATCGAATTCTGATTAGGCAGCACCAATTCTAGAACATTAAACTCTTCCCATAGTTCGATTGACGGTCCGGTTTCGGTAGTGAAAAGGTCGGCGATATCCTTTGCATGAATTAAATTAGGGGTCATATAAAACAGGTCAATATATTTTTTTGAAGCTTTGGCCGGATAGCCTTTTTTCTTATCTGCCATAAATCATCGTCCTTTCTTGTCTCAATTAATACATCGGCTTCATTATAATACATTAATTTTAAAATGGCAAGGTAACAGAGCCAAAACTAGTCGAGTTGACAAGGTATTCTACTATGGCTACAATATATCTATTGAGATTGAGATTGAGATTGAGATTGAGATTGAGATAGAGACATAGTTAGAGATATGGATAGAGACATTATCATATTGGAATGGGTCCGAATAATCACACTAAGCAGGTGCAAGGATGAGACTACCGATTCCCGGCAGGGTGAAGCAAAAAGAGAATACAATCAAGACAAACCTAATATCAGTGCTATGGCTTACAGTAGTCTGCACTGCTTCTACCAGTCTGTCTGTTTTATTGAACAGCATAGGGATAGGGAAAGAGAATACCCTGATGATCTTTTTGATAGGTGTACTGGCTATCTCTGTATTAACAAGAGGTTATTTCTACGGCTTCATTGCTTCGATAACCAGTCTGTTCATTTTCAATTACTTTTTTACGGAACCCCTTCATTCCTTTGCGATCAGCAACATACAGGATTATATCCTGATTGCTTTCTTTCTTCTGGCTTCCTTAATCTGCGGGACACTGTCCTCGAAGTTTCAGATACAGACAGAGATAGCAAAAGAGAATGAACATACGGCGAAGCTCCTGAACGAGATATCAAAAAGCTTCCTGAATCTTACCGGAACAGCCACAGCGGTTGAAAACGGTATGCACTATATTCAGAAGTATACCGGCTATGAATGTCGAGTAATTCTGGAGCAGGATAAGTTTGGCAAAGTGGAGACTGATTTTTGTACGGAGCACTATCCTTCCGAGTTGGATGAGAAGGATTTATATAGATTACCGATTCATAATCTATCAAATAATATGGGAACGATAACAATGGCCGGGGTTAAGCAGCCTTTAACCTACGAGGAGGACATCCTGATTCATACGGTTGTATATCAGATGGCACTTGTCCTTGACCGTGAGTTTATCTATAATGAGCGTGAGAGAATAAGGCTTGCGATGGAAAGCGAGCATCTGAAAAGTACATTACTGCGTAGTATATCCCATGATATCAGAACCCCTTTGACCGGGATTATGGGGGCAAGCAGCCTGATTCTAGACAGCTACGACAGTCTGGATGAGATGAGTTTAAAACGATTGGCCTCTGATATCAATGAGGAGTCGGCCAGACTGATCACTTCCGTGCAGAATATTCTTGATATGACGCGAATTAGTGAAGGGCATTTAGTAGTTAAGAAGGAATATGAAGCAGTTGAGGATCTGATTAATCAAGCGGTAATGCAAGTGGCCTGGTTCTCATCACAGAACCGACTTAAGGTCGATATACCGGAGGATATACTGATGGTAGAGACCGATGGTAGACTTATGGTACAGGTTCTCGTCAATCTGTTGGATAATGCCTATAAACATTCCGGTAATGACTCTGTGATAACATTACGTGTATTTCGTGGGGATCAGTGTGTTGTTTTTGAGGTAGAGGATAATGGCCCCGGAGTTGACGAGGCAATAAAAAATACACTATTCGAAGGCTTTGTCACTATGCCGCGTAATATATCGGACAGCAGTAGAGGTGTGGGCTTAGGCCTAGCGATCTGTAAGGCTATCGTAGAGGCTCATGGCGGTATGATTTCAGCTCATAATAAGCCTCAGGGTGGAGCGATATTTCGGGTTGAATTACCCTATGAGGAGGAGATATAGATGAACCAGCAGATACATATCCTGCTAATCGAGGATGATCGAAAAATAGTAAACTTTATGTCAATGGCTCTAAAGGCAAAGGGATATAAATTATCCATAGCGAATACCGGAAATAGCGGAATTCTTTGTTTTTGTACTGAAAACCCGGATATTGTTCTCCTTGATCTGGGCTTGCCGGACAAGGACGGAATCGAGATTATCAGGGAGATCCGCGAGGTATCACAGATTCCAATTCTTATTGTATCTGCAAGAGAACAGGAAAAGGATAAGATTACAGCCCTGGATGCGGGTGCCAATGATTATGTTACAAAGCCCTTCGCTATGGGTGAGCTTCTGGCACGTATCAGGGTAATGGAGCGCTTTATCGAACGTGAAAGTCTTACCGCACCGATGAATATCTATCATTTTGACTATCTGACGGTAGATTGTGAGCGACGTAGAATATTTGTTGATGATACGGAGATCCATCTGACCCCGATTGAATATAAGCTGTTAATGCTTCTGATTGCAAACCGTGGCAAGGTGATAACCCACAGCCAGATATCTAAAGAGGTGTGGGGCTACGGGGAGACAGGTGATTCCAAGAGTATCCGTGTATGCATGGCAGGTCTCAGGAGGAAGATAGAAAAGGACACCTCACATCCCAAATTCATCACTACGGAAATCGGGGTGGGGTATCGTTTTTCGGATTAAGCGGATGAAGTATCGTACAGAAACGATAGAGTAGTACATTTCGTATACGATGGTTATACCGGGCTTATATTCTGAAGCAATGCGTCAGCACTGATCTCCCCTGCCAGAAGATAGGGAATATTATTTTGTTCAAAGAGCTTCCTGTCCTGAAGCTGATTGCAGACTGCTATGGTACTACAATGATCCATAAATTGATTTACAATAATACAGACCAGCATATTGCTAAGATCATCGCTGCTCACTGCGAACAGACGATTATAGCTTTTGGTCTTATCCAGACTGTTCTCATCTTTAATCTGGAGGTAATCGATTTGTTTGCTTTCCAAAAGTGTTTTTAAGCAATCAGCGATCTGAGTTTCGCCTAATATTAATGCATAAGTCTTACTGGAGGTACTCTTTGGTATGAGCTCCGATTGGCTTCTATGCTGATCAATATAATGATCAAGTTTTTTCATAAGATAATAGATAATGCCTGCGATAATAACCATGCTAACGATAAGCCATTCCATAATAACACCTCATTTATGTTTTTCATAAATACTTTAATTGAAAATATATAAATGTGATGTAAATATTCTGGTTATATCGCTAAAATTGTATAAGTTAGTTGGGGGAATCTCTTAATACTATCTTAACGTGGTAACGGACTTCTTCATTGCCTCATAATATTGTTTCGGTGTCATACCATATTCATTTTTAAAGGCCCGAAAGAAATTTGAATAATCTCCAAAGCCACATTGCTCATAAACATGGGTGATCGGAATCTCCTTTAGGATCAACTCCTTGGCCGCAATCAGCTTCTTCTGCAGGATGTAGCGGTGGAGAGTGGTTCCGGTATACTTTTTAAATTCTCTGGACAGATGGAATTTACTCAAATAGGTATGCACTGAAAGCTCATCTATGGTAATATCCTCATCGATATGAGCATTAATATAATCCAGAATTTGTTCAATCAGATTACTCTTCTTTACTTCGACATCAAGTCTTACCTCTTCATTAAAGGTCAGGTTATTGATATATACCATCAGCTCGGTGATATATGCTTTATATAAAAGCTCCTGTCCGATTCCCTGAAAGCGTTCTAACGCGATCAGCTTATTCATTAGAATTCTGATATTCTGCTGCCATTCATAATCAACTCTTAATACATTTTTTCTGTTCGGGTTCTCAAAGCACCGGGTTAAATCCGCCGTTTCGGTAGATAATTTGCGTAGGAAGTTAGGATTAATCCATAATACAAACCGGTCATAAGCAGAATCCTTTGTATTGATAAAGGCCTGATGCAGCTCTTTGGAGTTCACCAGAATGATGTCACCGGGGGTTAGCTGATAAGATTTACCATCAATCAGATAAGTGACATTGCCGGATAAGAAGAGGTAACATTCATAAAAATCATGGTGATGGAGACTGACTCCGGAAAGATTCGTATTGGAATAATGAAAGATCTCGTAATCGCTGGAAAGCATATATTGACGGGTCAGATATACATGGGTTTTCTGTTTCATAACTGCTCCTTTGGTAAATAATCACGATACTACGCTTTTATTATATCATGAACATAAAGCTTGTTCATGATCACCAGCTCCGATCGTATACCTGCAAGCAAGCATGCTATGCGAGCGTCTAGCTCGCATTATACTCACTACGCTTTTATTATATCATGAACATAAAGCTTGTTCATGATCACCAGCTCCGATCGTATACTGCAAGCAAGCATGCAGTATACTCACTACGCTTTTAATATATCATATTCTATGAGAGCAAGATTTGCAAGTCCCCTAGCAAGATAAACATAGGATTGATTATTTGGCTTCTATATAATTGGCTCATAGAATTGCAAAAAATGCTTTGAGCGGACTGCCTGGAGTTTACAGGCTATGAGAAAGGTATGGTTATATTATGAAATTATCATTTCGTTGGTATGGTATGGATGATGCAGTAAAACTGCAATACATCAGACAGATCCCAAGCATGCATAGTATCGTGACAGCGATATACGATGTGCCGGTGGGTGAGGTATGGAGTAACGAAAGTATACAGAAGCTAAAGAAGGAAGTGGAAGCTGCGGATCTGCATTTTGAAGTCATCGAAAGCGTTCCCGTGCATGAGGATATCAAGCTTGGGCTTCCGACCAGAGACCGATATATTGAAAATTATAAGGAGAATATCAGAAGGTTATCCAAGGCCGGGATTAAGGTAATCTGCTATAACTTTATGCCAGTATTTGATTGGACCAGAACCCAATTAGACAAGGTACTCCCGGATGGATCCACCGCATTGGTGTATTATAAGGAACAACTGGAGAAGATGGACCCCTTAACTGGTGAGTTATCTCTTCCGGGTTGGGATTCCAGCTATACAAAGGAAAGCTTGGAGAAGGTATTTGCTGATTATGAGAAGGTGGATGAGGAAGTGTTATGGGCGAACCTGGAATATTTCCTTAAGCAGATCATTCCGGTTGCCAAGGAGTGTGATGTCAAGATGGCAATCCACCCCGATGACCCGCCCTATCCTATCTTCGGGTTACCCAGAATTATTACCAATGAGAAGAATTTGGATCGTTTCCTAAAGCTGGTGGACGATGAATATAATGGTTTGACCTTCTGTACCGGCTCACTTGGCTCCGCTAGCTTTAATAACATCGTAGAGCTGGTTGATAAATATAGTGCGCAGGGAAGAATCCATTTTATGCATATCCGTAATGTGAAGCTTCTGGAGGATGGCAGCTTTGAGGAAAGCGCTCACTATTCCCCCTGCGGCTCCATGGATATTGTAGCTATCCTAAAGGCTCTTCATAAGAATGGCTATCAGGGCTATGTACGACCGGATCATGGAAGAATGATATGGGGAGAGACAGGCAGACCGGGCTACGGCTTATATGATCGTGCCTTGGGAGCAATGTATCTGACCGGCATTTGGGAGACTCTTGAGAAGAACAAGCAAGGAGAGAGATAGTATGAAGTTACCGTTTTCTATTGATTTATCAGGGAAGGTTGTTGTTATAACCGGAGGAGCCGGAGTACTCGGCGGATACTGGGCAGAGGCTTTTGCCGGGAGTGGTGCTAAGGTGGTAATTCTTGACCGAAGCCTAGAGCAAGCAATAAAGAAGGCTGAAGAAATCGTTGCTTTAGGTTGGACTGCCATAGGAGTAGAAGCGAATGTGCTGGATAAGGAAAGCCTTGGGAAGGCCCACGCGCTGATCCTTGAGCGATTCGGCCCTTGCGACGTCCTGGTGAACGGCGCCGGTGGGAATAACCCGAAGGGCACTACGACAAAGGAATATCTATACGAAGAGGATTTGAAAGAGGAGAACAAAGAGCTGGTTACCTTCTTTGATCTGGATGAGCAGGGGATCCGTTTTGTCTTTGACCTGAATCTTCTCGGAACATTGCTTCCCTGCCAGGAATTTGCTAAGGATATGGTAGGCCGTAAGGGCTGCAGCATTATTAATGTCTCTTCGATGAATGCATTTACTCCTTTAACAAAGATACCGGCATACTCCGGTGCGAAGGCTGCGGTATCTAATTTTACACAGTGGCTGGCGGTGCATTTCTCTAAGGTAGGAATACGTGTCAATGCCATAGCACCGGGCTTCTTAATTACCAATCAGAACGAAGCTCTTTTGAAGAATTCGGACGGAAGCCTTACCGAACGTTCCCATAAAATATTAAATGCTACTCCGATGGGGCGCTTTGGTGAACCGGAGGAATTAGTAGGCGCATTATTGTTCCTTGCAGAGGAAAGAGCCTCCGGTTTTGTGAACGGAGTTGTACTTCCGATCGATGGTGGTTTTTCAGCTTACAGTGGAGTGTAACAGCTTCTTCCTAAAATAGATATACCCCCCCCCTAAAAGCCCGAAGAGAAGCCAACAGCTTCTATCCGGGCTTTTAATATTTGCGATTGCTATAATCCAGCCTACTGGATATAATAAATACTATCAATATTCAAAGGAGGTTATGCTGTGCAGAAGATTGTTCCTCATTTATGGTTTGATAAAGATGCAGAAGAGGCAGCAGATTTTTATATGTCCTTATTTAAGGATGCAAGACGAATCGATAAGACAGTATTCAATGATACCCCTTCCGGGACGGCTTATACTATTACGGTAGAGCTTGGTGGACAGGAGTTTATATTGCTTTATGGTGGTCCTTATGTTACCTTTAATCCCTCCATCTCCTTCCTGATAAACTGCGATACTGTCGAAGAGACTGAGTTGATCTGGGAGAGACTGATGGATCAGGGGCAGGAGCTCATGCCCTTCGGTGATTATCCTTTTAGCAGGAAGTATGGTTGGGTAATTGATAAATTCGGACTTTCCTGGCAAGTGATGTACAATGAGCACCTGAAGAACCGGCCTAAGCTGATACCGACATTAATGTATGTCGGTGATCAATGCGGTAAAGCGGAAGAAGCGATGCTTTTCTATCTGTCAATATTTGAGAATGCTAAACCAGGCGGTATCTTAAGATACGGCCAGTCTGCATCACCGGATCAGCCCGGCACGGTGCAACACGAAGAATTCACGCTGGAGAACCTGCTCTTCGCGGCGATGGATAGTGCTCGTGGACATGACTTTGGCTTTAATGATGCAATCTCCTTTGTTGTAAACTGTGATACACAGGAGGAGATTGATTACTATTGGAATAAGCTGTCTGCCGTACCGGAAGCGGAACAATGCGGATGGATTAAGGACCGATACGGTATGTCCTGGCAGATCGTACCGAACGCCCTTTATGCAATGATGATGGATACCGATTCAAAAAGGTCGGCAAGAGTATCGGCAGAAGTACTTAAAATGAAGAAGCTGGATCTGGAAGCCTTGATGAAAGCTTACGACAATCAAGAATAAGATAATTATAACAAGTTTAGAATAAAGATTAATTAGAGAAGCCCTTTCGTCCGATGTCCCATCAGGAAAAAGGGCTTCCCTTTTATCGCACATATTATAAATACTTTTTTTAAATTTCCTCTTGACATCCGTGGTACAAATGTTATATTTGATGTAGAACAGACGAAGAAAACATTTGTCATGGCAACATTTCATGAACTTCGAGAAAGGAGGAACGTGAATTATGCCCGATAGAGCTTTGGCATGATTCATTAATAAGACTATGAATATTAATAAATTTACTCAGAACTCCCTTCAAGCTACCCAGGATTGTGAAAAACTGGCTTATGAATACGGTCATCAGGAGATCACCGTAGAGCATCTGCTTTACTCCCTTCTTAATCTGGAGGATAGTTTGATTAAAAAGCTGCTGGAGAAGATGGATATCAATACGGAGGTATTTATAGCCCAGGTGAAGGGGCTATTGATGAAGAGGCCGAAGGTGTCAGGTGGTCAGGTATATATCAGTAATGATCTGAATAAGGTTCTGATCTATGCAGAAAATGAAGCACAGCAGATGGGAGATTCCTATGTGTCCGTAGAGCATCTTTTCTTAAGTATGCTAAAGCAGCCAAGTAAAGAGGTAAAAGGACTTTTTTCCGATTTTCGTATTAACCGGGAGGGCTTTCTGAAGGCGCTGCAGAGCGTACGCGGCAATCAGAAGGTGGTTAGTGATAATCCGGAGGCTACCTACGATACCTTGGAGAAGTATGGGTATGATCTGGTAGCTCGCGCAAAGGAGCAGAAGCTGGATCCGGTGATCGGAAGGGAGGGTGAGATCCGTAATGTGATCCGAATCCTATCCAGAAAGACGAAGAATAACCCGGTACTCATCGGTGAGCCCGGTGTAGGTAAGACCGCCGTTGTCGAAGGCTTAGCCCAGAGAATCGTCAGGGGTGATGTGCCACAGTCACTACAGGATAAGAAGCTTTTTGCACTGGATATGGGAGCCCTGGTTGCAGGAGCTAAGTACCGGGGAGAATTCGAGGAACGACTGAAGGCAGTGCTGGAGGAAGTGAAGAAGAGTGAGGGTCAGATCATTCTCTTCGTCGATGAGCTTCATACGATTGTAGGGGCAGGAAAAGCAGAAGGAGCCATGGATGCCGGTAATATGCTGAAGCCAATGCTTGCGAGAGGGGAACTCCATTGTATCGGTGCCACTACCTTGAATGAGTACCGCCAGTATGTAGAGAAGGATGCGGCGCTTGAGCGCCGTTTCCAGCCGGTATTGGTGGAGGAGCCAACGGTGGAGGATACTATCTCAATACTTCGAGGATTGAAGGAGCGTTATGAGGTCTTTCATGGAGTGAAGATTACGGATGCTGCGCTGGTGAGTGCGGCTACCTTATCAAACCGTTACATCTCTGAACGCTTCCTGCCGGATAAGGCAATCGATCTGGTAGATGAGGCTTGTGCACTGATTAAGACGGAACTCGATTCGATGCCGACGGAGCTCGATGACATGCAGAGAAGAATTATGCAGATGGAGATTGAAGAGGCTGCGCTTAAGAAGGAGAGTGACCGCATAAGTGTGGACCGTCTCATAGAGCTTCAGCGGGAATTGGCGGAGCTGCGTGACAGCTTTGCGGCGATGAAGGCAAGATGGGACAACGAGAAGGCTTCCATGGGTAAGGTTCATAAGCTGAGAGAGGCTTTGGAAGAACTGAATAATGAGATAGAGGTAGCAGAGCGAGGTTATGATCTGAATAAGGCAGCAGAGCTAAAATATGGCAGACTTCCGGAGCTGCAGAAGCAATTATCAACAGAAGAGGAGAGACTCAAGAAGGAAGAGAATATGCTGGTGCATGAGAATGTCAGCGAAGAAGAGATAGCTAAGATTGTATCCCGCTGGACCGGAATTCCGATCACGAAGCTGACGGAAGGAGAGCGTAATAAGACGCTTCACCTCGGTGCAGAGCTTCACAAGAGGGTTGTTGGACAGGATGAGGGAGTAGGTAAGGTATCCGATGCAATTCTTCGCTCTAAAGCAGGAATAAAAGATCCAACGAAACCCATTGGCTCCTTCCTGTTCCTTGGTCCGACGGGTGTCGGTAAGACCGAGCTGGCAAAGGCTTTGGCTGAGAACCTGTTTGACAATGAGCATAATATAGTTCGAATCGATATGAGTGAGTATATGGAGAAGCATTCAGTGGCAAGACTGATCGGCGCCCCTCCCGGATATGTAGGTTATGAAGAGGGCGGACAGCTGACGGAGGCCATCCGCCGCAAGCCTTACGCAGTAATTCTCTTTGATGAGATTGAGAAAGCCCATCCGGATGTATTCAATGTACTTTTGCAGGTGCTGGATGATGGCCGGATTACAGACTCCCAAGGTAGAACAGTAGACTTTAAGAATACGATTATTATTCTTACCTCGAACATCGGCTCAAGGTATCTGCTGGAAGGAATTGAGGAGGACGGGGAAATCAGTGAGCAGTGCGAAAGCATGGTGATGGATGAACTGAAGGCCTCCTTCCGCCCTGAATTCCTGAACCGTCTGGATGAAATTGTACTCTTTAAGCCACTGACGAAGGAGAATATCTATAATATCATTGACCTTATGATTGTGGATTTAAATCGACGACTGGAGGATAAGGAGATAAAACTCAACCTGACGGACAAAGCAAAGAATTACATCGTTGAGCGTAGCTATGATCCGGTTTACGGTGCGAGGCCGTTGAAACGTTTCCTGCAAAAGAATGTAGAGACCTTAGGTGCGAGACTGATATTAAGTGATCAGGTGCAGCCGGAGGATACGATAGTCATTGATGAGGAGAATAATAATCTGGTTGCTGTCGTACAGAGGTTGGACTAATGAATTCAGGTAGAGCTATGATGATTAAATAACCAGGTTTCCGGTATATGATTTACGAAGCGAACAGAGACAGCCACAATATAGGAGAGAAATTCATAAGAGGGGGGATAAATGCTTATGAAACCTATATTGTGGCTGCTCTGATTATGCGCGAAAGCAAAGTGAGCATTAGAAAGCTTGCTTGCACTTATGCGAACGCGCACGCGTACTGGAAGAAGCTCGCAGATCTTCTTCTAGTTATATATAAGGTTTTGAGGAATAGACTTAATCAAGGATACCGTGTACCTTGTTATTCTTCATTGGAAGAGAACGCTCATAATGGGTCTCTAAAGGTAGATAGCTTCCCTTCTCGCTGCTCTTCTCAAAGCTGGTGAGTATCTCCAGTACATGCTCTGTCAGACGGTAGTTGGCACGATAGTCTCTGTCTGTCTGTAAAGCCTTTGCCATATCCGCTAAGCCAAGACCGCGGGAGTTTTCCTTGTAATCAAAGAGCAGGGGCATCTCCTTATACTCTCCGTCCTCTGGGCGAAGAAGCTTGATTGATCCGCCGAAGGTGTTCGGGTCCGGAACCAGCAGAGTACCCTTGGTACCATAGATTTCAAGTCTTGCCTGCTGATTATAATATACATCAAAGGTGGTAAATATCGTACCTACCGCTCCGTTATCAAAGCTTAAAATACCGGTGACATAGGTAGGGACCTCCACATCAACTGTCGTACCGTTCTTCGGTTGGCTGGTGATGGTCCTTTGGGGGAAGCTGGTCTTTGTGACACCGGTCACTCCCTTCACACCGCCGATGAGATTAACCAGAGCGGTGACATAATAAGGCCCCATATCAAGCATCGGACCACCGCCGTATTTGTAATAGAACTCCGGGTCCGGATGCCAGGACTCGTGCCCATGACAAATCATGAAAGCGGCTGCGCCGATGGGTTCTCCGATATAACCATCATCAATCAGCTTACGACAGGTCTGAATACCGGAGCCCAGGAAGGTATCCGGTGCCCCACCGAGCATAAGCTTCTTCTCTTTGGCCAGGGCAACTAATTTCTGACCCTCTTCAAAGCTGGCACCTAGGGGCTTCTCACTGTAGACATGCTTACCGGCAAGAAGAGCGGCTTTCGTCACTTCAAAGTGTTCATAGGGTCTTGTCAGATTTAATACGATATCAACCTCGCGATCTGCAAAGGCCTCCTCCATGGTAGCATAGAGTTTTTTGATCTGATATTTCTCCTGTGCCTGCTCTGCTCGTTCTCGTATGAGATCGCAGACACCAATTAATTCTATGTCAGTAAATACTTTCGTGATATTCTCGAGATAAATACCGCTGATAGCGCCGACGCCTATCATGGCTACTTTCACTTTATTCATGATAATCTCCTTTCAGATACTTCAATGCAGCCGGGAACGAAGCGAATAATCATTCGCTTTGGGAAGCTGCTCTTGCTTCACACTAGTACATTTTAGCCTGATTTTCAAAACGTTCGGTTGTGAGCCCGTTTTGTACCGCATACTGCTTACCCTCTGCTGCCCACACCATACCACGCTCCATCATAATCTCAGCATTCGGGGATTTATCAAATACATCGTCATGATGCCCGAGGGAGGTGTAGAAAACCCTGCCATTTCCCCAGAACTTAGTCCAAGTAACCGGCATATCCACCGGTTTGTTTGAGATATGATAGTAATTAACACTCGGAAAACGTGTGGTTGCCAATACCTCGATAGCAGGATCGATATGCAGGTAATAGTGTTCGCTGCTAACCATAAAGTCCTCGAGACCTTCTGTAATCGGGCTGGAGCCCTTGTTAATATGTACCATGTATTCGATACCATCACCACCCGGATGGCTGACCCACTGACCGCCGGTCATAAATTGCCACTCGGTATTTTCTCGGAAGGAATCGCACATACCGCCATGGCAGCCTGCAAGGCCGACGCCGGAGCCGACTGCTTTAGAAAGGTTTTTAACATAATCGTTATTGATCTTATCCATGGTCCAGCATGCAACAACCAGCTCCAGATTCATCAGCATATCTACATCTGCCAGAACATCAAGAGTGTCAGAGATCGTACAGGTATAACCGTGCTTTTCCAGTAAACCGGCAAAGCGCTTAGAGGTCAGCTTCGGCTCGTGGCCATCCCAACCACCCTGTAATATTAATACTTTTTTATCTGTCATAATTAAGTAACCTCCTATTTTTATATCTTGCAAGAAACAGGCTTTCCTTCCTTCGCTGCGAGAAAGATCAGATCGATCAGTGACATTACGCGAAGTGCTTGTTCCGGTTTTACAATCAGTTCTGCTTTATGCTCTAATACATCAATGATATTGTTGTAGAAATCTGTCCAGGTAGTCTCAACCTGAGGAAGTGGCAGGAATTTCTTGGTGTAATCCGGTCTCGGTGCCATTGTTCTTGTCGGACCGGCTGCTGTATAGACGATATCATCCTCCCATTTTAAGACATCTTTGTTGGCCAAAGTGACAATCTCACCGTTACACTCCCAGTCACGGATGATTACGGTTCCTTCGCTTCCGCATACATGCCATCTGGGATGGTTAATGAAGCAATTAGTGGCTACCTCTACTAATGCGGAGACACCATTCTCGAAGGTAAGCAGCACCTTAAAATTATCATCCACCTCTTGATTGAATAAATGAACCAGATGCGGAGCTACAGAGACTAACGGACTGTCAATCAGATTGAGCAGCTGATCGAATAGATGAACACCCCAGTCATAGACCATTCCGCCTCCATTTACCGGATAACCCCTCCAGCCATGCAACATCTGACCGGAACCCTGAACACGGCTTTCGATGAAGTATATCTTTCCTAGAGTTCCCTCCTGATAGAGCTTCTTGATAATCTTATAATCTTTGTCCCATCTGCGGTTTTGATGGATTGTGAACAGCTTGCCGGTTTCTGTGGCTACCGCCATGATTTCCTTAAGTTCAGCAGAGTTCATGGTTACCGGTTTCTCGCATATTACATTCTTGCCACCCTTCAGACAGGAGATGGCGTAATTCTTATGGAAATTATTCGGAACCACGATGGTTACAAGATCAATTTCACCATCCTCTATAATCTCCTCCACACTCTGGTATACATGGAGTCCGTTCTCTCTTGCCTTCCTGCAGGCATCTTCCCGGATGTCATAGATGCCCTTAACCATCGATGGATCAATAGAAGCCGTTACACTACGGTAATGCCAGTCACCCATACCACCATAGCCGATGATTGCTAATTTATGTCTCATACGATTCAACCCCTTTTCATAATGCTATATTTGTGATATCGTTGAAATATCATAAGTTCCTTATGATTGTATTATAGCATCTGTATGATATGGTGAGGGACAATTAGCTTATAAACCTAGTCAAATATTGCTGTGTTGGAGAAGGATTATGACACCATTTTATGAGAACCTTAAGGATGAATTACGAGTATTTTATACGACAGACTTGAATTTCCCAACTCATCTGCATAGTCAGATTGAGCTTCTTTATGTAGAAAGCGGTACAACAATGGTCACCATACATAACCAATCACAATCCCTATGCAAAGGTGACTTTGCGGTCATTTTTCCGAACACTGTCCATAGCTATACTGCCAAGGAAGGCGAGGAAGCCTGCCGGCTGGTGCTTGCTATCTGCAGTCTGGAGCTCACCGGAGATTTTTTTAAGAAGCTGACCAGCTATTCTCCGACGAACCCATTTATCATGGGGGACCGGTTGCACCCAAATGTCAGCCCGGCAATGTTGGAGCTAGAGAAGGAGTGCCATGAGGGTAAGAATCTGAATGCATGCCGTGCTCTGGTCCTGCTTATTTTATCCCGTATCTTACCGCTTGTAGAGCTGGCGAGGAATAGGGATATCGACAATTATGATCTGACTTATCATATTGTAAGCTACGTTTCGGAGCATTTTCAGGAGCCCTTGACCTTAACAGAGCTGGCAAAGCATCTGAATGTCAGTAAATTCTATCTTTCGAGAGCCTTCTCAGCTAAGTTAAATACAAGCTTCAACCGGTATATTAACTATATTCGTGCAAATTATGCACTGACTCTGATACAATCGACGAATTATACACTGACAAGAATCAGTGTAGATTCCGGATTTGAAAGCCAGAGAACCTTCAACCGTGCCTTTAAAGAGTTTTTTGGTCTTGCTCCAAGCGAATATCGGCAAAAGACGAATCTGTGACTTATATATAACTTTTGTAAAAGTTGAATTATTTAGCGGTACGAGTCATAGAATCCTATCAGGAATGAATCTATGGAGGTTAAGATGAGAAGGTTTATCAATCTGCTTCTGAGTCTTACCATAATGATAACTATCTTAGGATTTGCAGGCTGTAAGCAAGAGGACACAGAGGTTAAGAAAATCAAGGATCTGGAATTTACTGTAGTGGAAGATGCTGATTTACCCGGTGAGCTGAAGGAAATCATCGATGAGAAGAGGGAGGAGCCCTTTAAGCTATCTTACTCTAACAAGGATAACCTGTATATCGTAGTCGGGTATGGAAAGCAGAATAGTGGCGGCTATAGTATTGCGGTAGATGAATTATTCCTAACAAGCAATGCGATTTATATTAATACAACTCTGATCGGGCCTTCCAAGGAGGATTTGGTAGCTCAGGGTGTTACTTACCCTTATGTAGTTGTGAAACTGGAGTTCAGGGAGGAACGTATCGTCTTCGAGTAATGTCATGCAATGAAACAGTCAGGTAGGAATTACCTTTGATCAATTTCGTGACTTCAGGATAAAATTACAATATTTTGTTGATAGCCTTATGAGGTATATCAATATATAGTGGTGTTAGAAAATTTGGAGATTTGTCGGTTTTTCATTTGCTAGTCCATGTCTTTTTGTGCAAAATAGTAAAATAGCATAGGCTGAAGTACTACGTATGTGAAATTATTCCATAAAAGTCACTAAAAAAAATTGGGTTTCATGTGCAAATTTATGTGCACAACTAATGCTTCTACCCTTAAATTATCTGAAAATTCATTGACGAAAAATTCAATTTATGTTATACTGCATGCGAAGCATGTAGTTTGTTACGGATTTATTTAGAAGAATGTGTACAGAACCATAGGGTACATGTGGACCCAGTTATGGCGAGAGGAAGCATTGATGAGGAGAAAATAATGATGAAGCAATTAGATGTAAATTGTGTACGAAATGCTGTAATGAACCAGACTGGTAAAAGGGTTAAAGTCA
>JAEZKL010000068.1 GCA_023415475.1 Bacillota bacterium
TCTTCTGCAATCCTGGCGCATTCGATCAGTGTACCATACATGGAGCACAGCTTCACCGTGTCGGACAATTCCCTGTAATCGTGTATTACCAATCCGCCATCTCCCAATGCATTGGAGTGAATTGTAACAGAATGTGCGCCGACATACTTTGGCGCTTCTACAGATCGACGCAGTGCTTCTAAATACTCATCTTTCTGAGCCGGATCGATAAGAGAATAATCGGCATCGCCATTGAACCCACTGATACCGATATTCGCCTCCAAGGCCGCCTTTTTCACAGCGTCCAAGTCCTTATTTCTCCATTCCCAAAACTCCACAAAATCAAAGCCATCCTTTTTAGCAGCCTGAAAACGTTCTATAAAAGGCAGTTCAGTATACATCGCTTCTATGCAAGCACTTCGTTTCAGCTTCATATGTTACTCCTTTACTCCTTAACCGTCCAAAACCCACTAAGTGCTGCTAATGATTTTTCCTTAGCCACGCGAATGTTCTGTTCAGGTGTCATTTGATAGTACTCCGGTCTAAAAAGCTCCACAGATGCCATTTCACTATATCCTTTTCCTTTCAAGAGACCGAAGATTGCGTTCAGATCTACCACTCCTTCCCCCGGCCAGAGACGATGGACGTCGCGTAAAGCACCGATAGGAAGATCCTCCGAATCGTCGATATGAAGAATGAACAGCTTTTCAATCTTCATCCGCTCCAAGTCTTCCATTCTAGAACCCATTGCATGGAAGTGGAAGCAATCAAGAACAATTCCGACATTCTCCATATCGGCATGTTCTACGATGTCATATGCCTGTCCGAACGTATTGATACAAAGGTTCGGATATCCGACGAATTCCAATGCCAGCTTCATCGGCCAGCCGTTTCTACGTGCACGCGCATCGATCTCGTGAATGGCTTTGATGGAATCCTCACGGATTTCGGTAATTGTTTTATTATCAACGTCCGGTGTCGGAACGATGACAACACGGTCGCAGCCGATCTCACGTCCGACTTTACAGAATAAGTCCAGCCCGCTCATCAGTGTTTCCCAATCCTCTGGTGTTCGAAAATTAATTCCCTCCAATGCATTGAATGCAAAGGGTTTAAGGTGATGCTTCGCAAAGAATTCTTTCAGATCATCGATGCTATGAGTTGTCAAGTATTCACGTAGTTTATCCAAGCGAATTTCAATCAGATCATACCCATTACGATCGCATTCCATCAAATCCTGTTGCAGGTCTGAGCAACCCATGCTGGTTGCTTCGTTAAAACATAACTTCATCTTCATTACTCCTCTTCTATATTTATTAATATCTGTTTCTTATAAAAGTACTTTTCCCTGATAGTGCGGTTGCTCTTCAATCTGTAAAATCTTGCTTACTGTTGGCGCAATATCCAATATATGCCATCCTTCTTTCTCGCAATTCTTTTCGAACATACTGCCGACACAAAAGATTGGGATTGTCATAACAAGTGGATTGTTTGGATCATTATGCTTTTTATCAAAGCCGCCATGATCGGCAAGCACGATCATCTGTTGATCGGGCTGCAAGGACTCGTACAGCATTTCGAGGCAATCCCCGGCACAGTGCAATGCTTCCAGGTATGAATCGCTCATCCAGCCATCATTATGACCGATCACGTCCGCCATCTCAAAATAGAAGAATACGAAATCATATGTATCCGAACGGATAATCTGGGCTGAACGTTCGGCCCAATCACGTTCAAACCGCAAGGCATCGTCATAAGAACGATCCTTTACGTCTCCGCGCTGAAAATCTAGGCGATCAATACTATCCGATCGTCCCAAAAATCGTAACGGCTCCCAAGTGATTAGCATTGCAGTCTTACCGCCTGCATCATGTACTGTTTCCAAAATACCCTCATATGGCTTCGGGTAAGGATGCCAATCATTATCGTAATTTTCATGGTGTAGCTGATCCACTCCCGTGAACAATGAGATGTGAGCGGGTAGTGTGATAGGTCTCGTAATGGTTTGCGCTGAAAGACAGTAAGTGCTTTCTTGCTTTAAGCGTTCAAAGAACGGATGTCCGCAAGCCGCGATACCATCGGGACGCATTCCATCCACTAGTGCTACAATAACCTTGTTCTTCATGTCAACCTCCTATATTCTTCAGAAAGGCTCGATGTTTATCTCTTTTACGTCACCCGAAGGGACCTCAACCGTTTGGTAGAACGGCTTCTCGATTACCACCGAATACTGCACCGATCCAAAAACGGATTCCTCTTCCGTCAGTTCCGCTATGCAACCCTCCGCAGAAATCGCTTTCGCCTGAGCTTCCTGTATACCATCAATCCGAATACGGCTTGGTCTACAATTGCGTATTCGTAAGATCGGTGATTCCGGCATCGCGCTGTGTGCATGATCGATTCGAATATCCCTAACGTGAAAGTCTTCCACATCCTCCTCAATGGTAATCAACGGATCTTTCCCTGTTCTCGAACATACATAGATATCGGATACTTCAACGTTACGCACATGACCGACTCCTGAAAAATAACGTGGATTATCGGGTCTAATAATCGGTGTTTTACAATAGCGCCTTGCATCCAGATTCAAAAGAAAATTATTACAGCCACCACGTATACCGTGAATACGAATATTCTCGATCGTACTATCCACGCAGCCCATTCGCACGAATGTATGACAGAGCGGACAGTCGATATCCTCAACCAGAATATTGCGTATCGAACCGTTTCGCGTAGCTAAGTTCTGCAATCTTGTCAGACAATCGTCGGCATTGATTGCAATGCAATCGTCGTCGGGTGACCCCGGGGTCCCGCGAAGGTGTCGAATTACACCGTTTTCGCATCCGCCCGCTAAGTGTACACCGTCCTGATTGAAGCGGAGATGATGCGTCTCGAAGGAAATATTTTCGATGCGGAAGTCTCGAACTTCACAGAGGCAAATATAATAGCATTCCGGGTCTGTCAAAACCATGTTTTCCATGACAAGTCCCTGCACGTTACGAAAATGCAACATCGTGCCTGTAATGGAAGTCGTATCATACAGCTCGCCACGCACATTACCCGGATTATTACCGTCCCAAATGCCACCGCAAATCTTAATATTTTGATCGCCTGCTTCTTGATTTTTGTTAGTCAACAGAAAATCATCCGGTCCTTTCAAAGCACCGTCCGCTAGAGACATACGCGCATTCGGATGCAGCTCAAGCACCGTGTCGGAACTAATCCGTAATGGTGCACCGAGCAGATATGTTCCGTATGGGAACACGATACGTTTGGCATCACTGTCAAGTGCAAGCTGAATGATCGGTTGGTCATCATGAAGACCGTCCCCAATAGCGCCAAATGTTTTTATATTAATCTCATTCTTTCTTACCATTTTCCACCTCATTCTAACCCGTTCCAACGTTCTTTCAAATACCACGCTGCCATTTTCGGCTTACGATCCCTTGTAAACACACCTTTCTTATTGCCCTGCACACGCTTGACGGATTCTGCCGTCGCAAAATCGGCAAAGTTCCAAACATGTTCACCACAAATATATGCCCTTTCATCTAATACATCGCAATAAGTTTTCAGTATATCCCGCTGGAATTCTTCGGAAAACATCAAAGAGGTAGAATCGTGTAAACCTGCGACGGCATCCGCACCGAACTCACCAAGCATGATCGGCTTTTCCGGATAGCGGGCATGGTAGCGATCCAATTCATCCGACAAGATTGCCCGTGCCGCCGGAAGATTGCCCTCTTCGCTATACCAACCGTAATAACGGTTCAGAACCAGCACATCACACAGCGGCGCAACCTCACAGGTCTCTACGGTCGCCTCGCTATGTGTGACAAACGTAACGGGACGATGCTGAGGATCGAGCTCACGCACCAACGAAAACAACGGTGCAAAGTAATCATAAGCGCCCTTTTCCTCACTTGCAGGCTCATTTGCGATGCTCCACATAATCACGCAAGGATGATTTCGATCACGTTCGATCAGATCCTGAAGAACGTCACGATGGTGCTGCTGCGTTTGCAGTGTCGTCCAAGTCGCAGATGCAACATCGATCTTCATACCCGTAGCTGTGAAAGTCGTATGCATACCAACCGCAGGTGTTTCATCAATCACCAGAATGCCCATCTGATCACACAGACGCATCATCTCTTCACTATACGGATAATGACTGGTGCGGAACGAATTACTTCCCATCCATTGCATCAAGGCCAAGTCCTTTACGTTGTAGGCTTCTGAAAAGCCTCGTCCTAATACGGGTGTATCCTCGTGCTTACCGAAGCCCTTCAGATAAAGGCGCTCGCCGTTCAGGTACAATCCGCCATCGTGTACGCTGACTTCACGGAAACCGAACCATTCACTGTATTCGTCTATACTGCCGTCTTCCGCGTGAAAAGAAATATGTAGTCGATATAGCTTTGGCGTTTTTGGCGACCATGGCGTAATATTCGAGATTCTTCCTTCGCCCGTAGCGCCGTTTCCAGCCCAAATAATCGTTTCATCCTCCAGGACCTGCACTTCGAAGCTTCCCGCATCAGTCGCCTGTACCGCATAGGTAAAAGTCCCGTCCGGCAGACCGTTGATTGAAATTCTGTTCAGATATGTTTTCGGTACGGCATAAAGCTGCACAGGACGCATAATTCCGCTGTAATTGAAATAATCAAAATTGGGGAAATTCAGCTTCTGCTTCTCCATTCCGGGGAAGGTACGTTCTTGTAATGTTCCACACGGCAGAGTGCTGTGATCGACGATATTGTTGACAATTACCGTCAGTCGGTTTGCGTAAGGCTGCACCCGCTCGGACACATCGAAATAGAATGGAAGAAAACCGCCTTTATGTTGGCCAAGCAACTCACCGTTGAGCCAGACTTCTGCTGTGTGTGTAACGCTGCCAAAGTGCAGTAACAAACGCCCGCTGCACAGGGCCTGTGAAACATCAAAATACCGCTCATAAACAACACTCCCGACGTGATCTCTGATTTCACGCCCCTCATAAATGTCGTTATATGCACTTGGGACAGGTATCTGTCGTCCGCCCCGCAGAGAGTTTTTCGGATCATATGTTTCATAAGAGCCGATTAGAGCAAACGACCAGATGCCGTCGAGAGAAACTTTAGTTCGCGTTGTAGTATTTTCCGGATATAACATAATTGTCTCCTTCATTAATCTTTACTCAATTAGTCTATCTTTAAACCATCATAAGCTACCGTTACAGGAAGCTTCGAATGCGTATCAAACCAAGCTTGCATATCATCATGTGTGAAATCGTGCTTGTGGTTGATGTGCGTAGCAAAAATGTGCGTATCGTTACGGATAATAGCTTCATCCAGCAATATATCCAACATCTGTACAAACGCTTTACAATTCAAATGTGACTCAGCAGATCGATCAGTGAGAGATCCCCATGTCGCCTCTAATACAAGGCTGTCTACTTTACATCCGTTCAGTGTACGCAGTGTTTCCGGAGGGTAGAAGCCGGTATCGCAAGCGTAAAGCAGTTTTCGTCCATTTTTCTCAAACAAATAATTGATCCCAGTCTCCTGCTTTGAAATGCGATGCGTCGTATCGACAGCTATGATTCGATACCCGCCGGCTTCGAAAGGAATATTTGTTTTGACTGGATGCAAACGAAGCAAACCCTTATCATAACAGATTGCGGCATCGAAGTAACCGTATTTTCTTCCCAATACTTCGCGCATATCCACCGTCATCTCATACGCCCCTTCGGAAAGATAAATATCAACAGGTACATCGGGACGTGGTTTGGACATGTTTATCATTCCCGCGTTTGATGGGCAGAAATGATCTTCATGTGTATGCGTGACAAATATATTCTCAAGGCTTGAAAGGTTCAAACGCTGCTTCATGCAGGCCGCAACGAAATCAGGGCCACAATCGATCAGATTCCTTTCATCCAATAAAAACATGCTTCGCAGTCGCATGTGCTCCGGATTCTGTCTAGCCTCTTCGCAGAGCTTGCAGGAGCAAAGTGGGCCGGGGAGTGCATCCGCTGCGGCGGTTCCGAGAAATTGCATATAGTTTCCTCCTAAATTAATTAACTTGTTTAATCAAACCACTTCGAAGGTAAATAAGCACGTGTATTTTCAAGCATCGTATCAAGTAATTCCTTGCCCTCAGCAGGGGTACCCGTGAACTGCGGATCGTTCATAAAAGTCGTATACGCAAGCTTGCGATCACAGTCCAATGCTGCCCGCAACGTATTCTCCTGATCAAATACGTGCTGCGCAATGATTGCATGCACATCGGAAGGAATCGGACCGGCACAGATCGGTTCTACCCGGTTCTTGGAAAAGAGCGCGTTGGTCTCAACGACGGTGCCAATCGGTAGATTCGGAATCTGTCCGCGGTTCGGTAGGTTGACGTTGCTTACAATATCCTCTAGTCCAAGAAGGGCTTTGATTAAACGCGTTCCTTCTTCGCCGGAATGCTCAAGAACCACTTCTTCGGCTCCTGATGCTAAGGCGATTCCCTGATCAATGCGTCGTTGCTGCTTCTGCAATCTCCAATCCACGGTCGTCAACGCAAAGCCCCAAGAATGAGCGGTTTCCGGATTGCGCAAATACCAACGCGGAACAAACTCCGCAAGATGCCGATCCCCTGCTGCAGCAATCAGTCCGAATCGTCGGAACAAGTCAAACTTCACACGATGGGCACAGCGATGCGGATCATTTGCCCAGTCCAGGCCCTTGCCGTCACCGTAACCAACGTCGTGATACTTCTCTGCAAAATCTGCATACAACGGGAACAGATCCAATCCGTCATAGCTTGCTTCACTAAGCCATGTAAAATGGTTTATTCCCATGACCGTCGTGCGCAGCTGCTCACGCTGTACACCGCTAATGCCGTGTTCTTGTTCAAGCATAGAGCAGAGCAAATTCTGTGTTCCAAATACCTCGTGACAGCAACCAAATGCGCGAATTTGCGGAAATACCTCGTATAGTGTACGTACGCAGAGCGTCATCGGATTTGTATAGTTGATTACCCAAGCGTTCGGTGCATAATCGCGAATTGCCTCCGCGAATGTTACGTAAATAGGAAGTGTGCGCATAGCCCGGACAAATCCACCAAGTCCGACTGTATCTCCAACCGTCTGATAAATCCCGTATTTCTCTGCGGCATGCACGTCAGAGCGCATCTCCTCGAAGGTACCGGGAAGAATCGAGATGACGATGATGTCGGCACCGGTAAGCGCTTCGGGAAGCGTCTGGGCAACCGAAAACGTCCAATTCGACTTCGCGTCCGGATGCGCCATGATCTTTTCTCCGATAATGCGATTCTGCTCTGCGGCGGGAGTGTCGATATCGTAAAGGCGAATTGCTCCGCTCATGGCGCCTTCCAGAGCCAAATCCTTAAAAAAGCTCCACGCCCATCCGCGGGAGCCGCCACCGATATAGCATATTTGTAAATTATCTACCGTTTTATCCTTATAAATCATAGCTACCTCCTTTAAGCAATCTTCCGTTTGCAAAGCCCTTATACTCCTCAAGAAACCATTCTGCGTTCTTTTCTGCGAGTAGTGTTACGGCATCTCCCTCAAAGGCAAATTGTATCCGTAGATTACCATGATAGATATCGATTATTTGACAATATAACCTCAAAGTGTTCGGCATGGTCCACGCAGCAGCGGTCAACGAATCATAGCCATATCCACATGGAGTTCCGATGCGCCGTCCCGAATAGTGTGTTTCTGGGAACGGTTGTTGTATGTAGTCGTAGTATCCGAATTTCAATGTATGAACTCCCGTTGCATTTTCATAATGCAGCGTACCGCCATCCCCTGTAAACGTAAATCGAAGCCATAGGATTCCCAGTGGATTCGTTTCCATGACGTAGGTTTCTCCGTCTATCTGCTGCTCCATCGAGACATGTGGGATACCGGGTGGCATCGGCAATCTTAGATTGCTTGTCAACGTAACAAGTGACTGAATAGCTTTCTCATCTTCGGGTAGAGCATGGTCACATAGTGCAGGAACAATCTCGCTAAAGAATAGCGGAAAAATTGATTCTAAAAACTTGTCGTAGTTGCGATCATCATAAGCATTGGTGATTAACGTTATATCCAGTTCAGGTAAGCAGATTGCAAATTGTCCGCCCATACCGCGCATGGCAAATCCACGTTGCAAAATCCAAAACTGATAACCATAACCCGCACCGGAGTCCCACGAGCTATCAATCTGCTTGCTCGTCGCCTCTATCATATAATCACGGGGTAGAAGCTGTTCACCACAGTATTCTCCATAATGAGTGCAAAGGTCTGCAAAAAAAGCAAACTCACGTGCCGTCAAGCAAACACCGGACCCGCCCCACTCATATCCACAAGGAGTTTCCACACAAAATGCATCTTCTGAAATACCGAGCTTATTAAACACCGGGCGTAATACGCTCATGAACTCCTCGCCCGAAACGCGGCGGATGATGACACAAAGCATCGTAGTTCCCGTCGTACAATAGCGGAAAATCTGCCCCGCTTTATGAGTGATCTCACCCGTGAAAAATGTCTTTATCCAATCGGGATCGTTTGCATCATAGTTAGTTCCCTCTTCAAAGCAGGTTGCCATACGAAGCAGATCACGGATCGTCATTTCTGCGAGCCATGGATGCGGATCTACCGGTGCTTCATTCGGAAAGAATTGAAGCACTTTATCCTCCAAGGATAGCAGCCCTCTTTCAATCAATATCCCAACCGCAACGGAAACAATGCTCTTGCTGCACGAGTATAGTCGATGACGATATGAAGCATCGAAGGGCTTCCAGTAGCTTTCGAAACAGAGCTTACCGTGTCGTAAGATCAGAACATCATGCATAACAAGCTGCCTATCACATAATCCGCGTATATAGCGCTCAATCGCAGCGGAAGGGATACCTACTGCTTCGGGTGTGCAAGTGGGAAGGTTAATTAATTTAGGTTCCATAGCACATTCTCCTCGTATCATAGTTTTTACAAGAAAACATTTATAATATTACTGGGATAATAGCCTTGTATCTATTATCCCTTTATACAATCCTGATATAATATGCATAACCGGAAGAAACACGCTATGCAGTGAACAAACCGTGTTTGTTCTCATTGCTCACATTTACTTATGCGTTAAAATAGGTATCGTGCAGGAAAAATCCCACACGATACTCATACTTTAATCAAAAACGGTAATGTTGTGATGAGAGCCTTTATCAAAAATTGTTGTAAATTCTAGACGTGGTCGCACGAACAATGGTTTGTCGACGGGTCGGTTGACCTCAACCGGCGTCATGACACGAATACTGGTATCCCCTGTGAAGCAACGATACAGATTCTCCTTGCCGAGATGCTCAATATAGTCCGTCTTTAGTGAAATCGCGTTGTCTTTACCCTCTACCAATTCGAAATTGTGTGGACGAATACCCAATACGACCTGATCACCCGTCAATTTTGAAGCATCGATCAAGCTCTCCGGCAGTTCAATCGTACCTCCGGACGTGGTGCAAATATAGTGGCCTGCGTTCTTCTCGATCTTGCCGTCGATGAAGTTCATCGGCGGGTTGCCGATAAATGATGCGACAAAGAGATTTTCGGGTCTGCTGTACAATACATTTGGATCGCCGTACTGCTGCATAGAGCCCTGGTCGATTACCACAATGTGTGAAGCCATTGCCATTGCTTCCTCTTGATCGTGTGTAACGATGATTGCTGTCAGTTTCAGCTTCTCTTGCAGCTTCTTGATCTCGTCACGGATTTCCAGCTTCAGACGTGCGTCAAGATTCGACATCGGTTCGTCAAGCAAAAGAATATCTGTATTCTTAACCAAAGCACGGCACATGGCGACACGCTGCTGCTGACCGCCGGAAAGCTGTGAGGGCATACGCTTCAAAAGCCCGGTAATCTTAACGATCTCAGCAACCTCATGTACGCGCTCTTCAATCTCCTTCTTCTTGAGCGTCTTCATTTGTCTCAAAGGAAAAGCAATGTTTTCAAAGACGCTCAGGTTTGGATAAAGAGCATAGCTCTGGAACACCATGCCGATGTTACGATCCTTTGGCATGACGTTATTCACGTAGCGCCCGTTGAAAAAGATGCTACCCTCAGTGGGACGATAGAGGCCACAGAGCATCATCAGTATCGTGCTCTTGCCGCAGCCAGAGGGTCCTAGCAGTGCGACGAAGTCTCCTTTTTCAATCGTCAGGTTGACATCGCGTACAGCGTATGTCTTTCCTCCGTCATAAGATTTACCTACATTTTCTAAACGAATCATGGGTTCGCTCATTGTTTGGAACCTCCCTGTTTAACTTCTAAGAGTGTTTTTTGTGAGATAGCGAATGCTATTATAACCGGTATTATGTAGCAGAAGCATGCTGCTGCTAAGACGCCGGCAGTTACTAAATACTTTCCGTCCTGGCCATCCATCATAGCACCGATAAAGCTTGACATCGTTGCACCACTGCCGCGCATGAACAAGGTGATCAGGATATACTCGCCCCAACCGCTCAGGAACGCATTGATTAAGGTGACGGCTATACCGGGCTTTGCTGCCGGTACGATGATGCGAAGGAATGTTTTGAAGCGTGATGCACCATCGACGATGGATGCCCATTCAATATCCCAAGAAATATTATCGAAAAAGCCCTTCATCAGCCAGACGGAACCTGGAAGATACATGGCGATTTTCAAAAGTGCAACACCAGTCAGCTTGTTGACGAGGTTCATTTCTGAAAGCAATAGGATAAAGCTCATCAATAGGGCAACCTGCGGAAACGCATCGAGGACAATCAATAATTTCGCCAAGAGTTTTCTCCCCTTGAAATCCGTACGGGAAAGTGCGTATGCCGCGGGAACCGTAATCAAGACGACGCCGACTGCCATCATCGTTGCAAATCCAAAACTACTGAGTATCGTCCCCGTAGCGGCGGGCAATATAATTCCATGTTTTATCTCTGTATCCTGAGTTAAAAAGGTCCAATTCGACAGTGTCAGATTTCCGGACGTATCTTTGAACGCTTGCAGAAACATCCAGGCATAAGGAACTATAATACCACTTGATACCAATAGTATCAAAAGGACGTACTTCCATACACCGCGAGGACGATCATCGAGACGAAGCGTCTGTGTTTTTTGTTTCTTAACCTTTTCCATACCTTTCGCCTCCTTATATATCCATGCGCGGTATACGCATCTGCTTGTCGATTTTGAATACGCGGAGCATAATCAGACCAATCACAATAGACATGGCAACCAGGAATACGGAAAGCGCCGCACCGTAACCATAGGTGTGATAGGTATATGCATTCTGAAAGATGTAGTAAGCATACGTGGTCGTCTTACCCATCGGACCGCCGTTCGTCAATAAACGAATCGCTTCGTACATCGTGAAGTTTCCAAGAATGCTCCAAAGTGTTTTCTGCATAATCGGCCAGCTTAAATATGGAAGTACGATGCGGCGGCAGATATATAAGCTCGATGCACCATCCACCTTTGCGGACTGAATGATGTGGTCTGGTATTTGTCGTATCGCAGAGCTGAACAGAATGATCGAGCCCGAAGCGGAGCGTAGACAACAAAAAAGTACCAGTATTTCCATAGAATATTTCGTAAACCAATTAATAGTCGGCAAGCCGATCGATTGTAACATCATATTGATAAGGCCGTAATCCGCCGGACCAAACACAAAGCGCCAGATGAACATGAACGCGATGGTCGGTGTAAGATTCGGAATCAACCAAATAATGCGGAATAGTAAGCCTAAGTTTTCTCTACGATAGACGATATCCAAATAATAGGTTGTGATAATAACAACAAAAATCGAGCCAAGAACCGAAAGTACCGTATTGATTCCAACGAACAGCAATGTTCGAAGAATTATCTTATCTAAACCCGGATAGCCAAATATTTTTTTATAATTTGCTAATCCAATGAAGTTCCATTCTAACGAGATGCCCATATCCGTAAAGGACATGACGATCATTAAAACGATCGGAATACAGACGAATATTAAGGTCAGAATGAGGAACGGGGACATCATCATAAACGGAAACAACTGTTTTCTTCTGATGGCCAGCTTATCCGCTCGTAAGGTGTGGGCGTCTTTCATGGAATTTTCCATAGTGGCCTCCTTTTTGATTAAGTAGCTTATAAAATCGAGTAGCTCTAAATAAGGTACGCTCGCAGTGGATCACACCACGAGCGCACTATGTTCATTAACTTAAATTTGAATAAATCAGAATTAATTTATTATTCCAAGACGTAGTTACCTTCACCCATGTTGAAAGTGATCTTATTGATGAGCTCGTCTGTAATCGTTTCGATCGATGCTGCGTTGGGATCGTTTGCCTCAACCTCAGCCTGCTGGATTGCATCAAAGAATTCCTGGCTGCTCATGAACATCTGCAGATAAGAATTATGTGGTGTAGTATAGCTGTAATCGTTCATGTAAGTTGCATCAAGCATCCAAGCATCTTTCTGATACTCGGGATGATCGATGGTCTCCTGCGTGATTGCAAGGTGCGCATGTCTTACTGACGTATTAAGCTGAAGCTCCGTATCGAGGACGTTGTCCAGGATTCGTCTGCAATATTCAGCAGTCTTCTCATCCTTCTGGGATGCGGTGGTCAGAGCATAAAAGTAAGGGTTGGAACCACCAGTCACCGGATCACCTGCTTGGGGGACAGGATTTGGAATACTAAAGTAGTTTTCATCGAAGTATTCACTGGTTACACCGCTTGCAGCCATGACGTCACCCTTAGCAGCAATTTGTCCATACCAGCAGAATGCCTTGCCATTGGGCCAAATGTCTCCCTCTAGCATATCCCAGTTAAAGTCGGTCAGATGGTTGTAAGGAGTGATGCCCAGCTGGACATTCTCACGCCAGTAAGAGAGGAAGTCAATAATGTTCTGGCGATTGATTACAACCTGTCCCTGATCGTTTACAGGAACCTCTCCATCGTTCCAGGTAATAAATGTGTAAGGCCAGTCAGCCCCCTTGTTGGGACGATGGGTGATACCGTATTCACAAATACCTGCATCAACGACCTGCTTTGCCAAATCCTGCAGATCCTTCGCGGTAATCTTGCCGGCACGGGCATCTGTCTTCCAAGCTTCAATTTGTTCATCGGTCCAGCCGAGCTGTTGCAGTGCAGGCTTATAGATGATAACAAAACGAACCTCAGTGTCGAGGATGATTCCATAATAAGAGTCATTCATAAAGCCCATATCACGCATTTTCTGTGAAACCTTCGTGGAGTATACTTCATCGTTTACAACGTATGAACTATCTACGATGGCACCAGCTTTACTGAAATCTGCGACAATGCTTCTGGTCTGTGCGATAAACTCGGGAAGGTTGTCTTCCTTTATCCACAGATTGAAGGTGTTTACAAAATCGTCGACCACCTCATATTCTACGGTGACAGTATCCTTGCTTCCCTCACTCGCAAGCTGCTCGTTCAGCATCTTAGCTGCTGCGATGATGTTCTCAGCACGCCACGCCTCATTACTGCAACCGATACGGAAGGTATAATTCTTGCCCCCTTCTTCCGTTGTCTCTTCAGTTGCCACTTCAGTTGTCGTGTCAGTCTGCTTATCATTAGCATCAGTCGTGCTTGTTTCGGTTGCCTTAGAACAACCAACTGCAAAAAGAATTACGGTGCAGAGTATTAATAGCACCGGAATACGGAACCTATTCTTCATATAGGTCTCCTCCTATAATTTTTATTTCAGCATTTACATACTGTGATATTATTATAAGCATTCCGAAGGAGGAAGCATATGTTTGTATTTGCTGATTGCTTTGTAGAATTTTGCTCTTTTATATGATTTAATGGGTATCTGTTTGTGCAAAATACCAGCTGTTGAACAGTTTCATCAAGTCACGTCCGCTCGTGGAATGAGAATATTCCTCGCCATGAGCCTTCAACCACTGCTCCCGCATCTCCGAAATCTGGCTTAACCGTAAATCACCTGTTGCTAAGCGCGAGAAATACGGATCAATGTAGTCCGTATCGAGTATGTGTTTTTCATACAAACGGCGTATATCCGGTAAGCACATCTCCACCGGGTCGAACGCCGTGTTACGATACGACCCCGTATTCGAAAAAAGCGGATACCATTCCACCGAACTTGCAGACTTCTCCTCCGCCAGCATCTCCTCCATCTGCATCTCCTTCGATACGCTTTGCAGTTCGACCAAAAAGCGATTAGCAAGCTCTCCGTCCGCACAGTCTGCGGAAATCAGGCCGGTCAGGTAAGCGTATATATTGGTCTCCGTACAGGAATCGTCTACGGGTAGCTTTGCCAAGACGACTTGACGGCCCATTTTCTCGGCACTTCGGATTGCTTCCCTGGCAATTTCCTCACTCGGAAAGACTGCCATTGCGCTCTTGCCATAGGCCAACATTTCGATTCCGCTGTATTTAGATAGAAGTAAGCAGTCGCTTGGGATATAGCCATTTTGATAAAGCTGATTCACGTAGATCAGATAGTCCTCCGCCTTATCGGATATCTTGTCAAACTTCACTTGTCCGTCTTCCAAGTAAAACTCGCGTCCGCCCGTCGGAGAGATTTCAAACAACTCAAGCAGCACCGAAAAGCCCTCCTGTGCAGGAGAACCATATACGGCAAGCGGTACCTTATAGAATTCAGAAAGCTTCTGCAATGCATCCTTCATCGAATCCGCCGTGAACGGAATATTCTCCAAGCCCAACTGTCTCAGGGTTTCCGGAACAACCGCAAGGACCGGATGTATTCGCCCGCTATAGGAATCTGCAAAGATATGGCCGTACTGTTTTCCACGATATTTTCCAAGCTTGTAGCCCGTTTCCGATAGATTCTTCCCAAGCTCCATCAGCTGTGAACGTTCCACCAAAGGTAGAATCCATTTTGGATCTTCGGTGAGCATAACTCCCGTAAAAGTAATTTCGGAAACATTATCCTCACCATCTGCCAGGAAGAAATTGATCAGCTTGATCCGAACGTTTAATTTTTCTTCGAGCCTGATCCGTATGCTCTCATCCTGTAAGGCTCGAACAGCAGTATACTGTTTTGCATTTTCTGTGATGTACACATTCAGCACCGGCAACGGCTCTTCCTCCTGTACGTTCTCTGACTGTAAGGAAGTCGTGCAGGCAACGCTAAAGATCAGGAGTAAAATGATCAACCAACTCCAAAATCGTTTCATTCGTTTTCCTCCTTCCTTAGGCGAGAAGCCGATCCGTTCTCCCAGGTGGATGCGGACGGTGTGCGGACCACCACTTCGGTATATTCCCCCTCGACGCTCTCAATCGTTAGACCGTAAGGATCTCCGAACTCACGCTTCAGTCGCTGGTGCACGTTATACAGGCCGATGCGACCTTCCTTCTTTTCGGTATGTTTATCTTCATCGAGACGTTTGCGCAAGTGGGCAAGTCGCTCCTCGGAAATACCTTGCCCGCTGTCTCGTACATACAACGTCACGGTATCATCCTTACAGATGCAACGCACCAAGATTTCGCTGCTTTCCATCCGATCCGCATAACCGTGGTTGACGGCATTTTCCAGCAAAGGTTGCAGAACCATTCTCGGCATCGGAGCAGAGGCCATCACCGAATCGTCTATTTCGAAGTGAAAACAGAACCGATCGCCAAAGCGTACCTGCATGATCTCCGCATAGCTTTCACCGCATTGGAATTCGCTCTCGATCGTGCCCATATAGTTGTTCGAAGCGCTGTAACGATAAATGCGAATCATAGCGGACAGGATCTTCGAAATTTCGGGGACGCGGTAGCTTTGCGCGATGCTGCGAACACATTCTAATGTGTTATATAGGAAATGTGGATTAATCTGCGATTGCAGCGCCAGAATCTGGCTTTCACGATGCAGGAAGCGCAGCTCGTACAAATTCTTCTGCGTCTCGGTCATCAGTACAGTCCTCTCTTCCAGTTCGTCAAGTACATCGTTTACGCCTGCGGAAATCTCCTGCATCTCCTTTGCCCCGCTGAAACGCAGTCGAAAGGCGTAATCTCCCTGTCGAATACGCTGTACATCGTTTACAATGTTGCGGACGGGACGATTAATCAGCCTCGTGGTTGATAAGATGCCGATGATCGTCACTGCGAATACCAGGAGTACCAACAATACGCCGCGTAATAGAACATACTGCATCTGTTTTAATAACAAATAGCGTGGGATCAAGCACAAAAGGTACATATCCCCATAATTCAACGACTCCAGAATCGCAATGTGCTCAACACCGTCTATGCTGACACGCTCGTTCTCTTTGATCTCCGATAGGGATAATTTCGTAGGAAGTGTATCCCCCTCGATCCCTTTGACATAACATACACTCAGGGTATCGCCGGAAGCAACGCCAAGGCATTGTATACTTTCATCCGTCGGTTTATCTATAAGCTTATCGAGTGGAATGGTAAGATAAGCATTTGCTACGGTATGTGAGAACAAATTGCTCTTATAAAAACCCGTAACAGGTTGCCGTATCACCAGATGTGACGGCTCACCGTTTGGTAAGGTACTGAATAAGCTAGGTGAGGCTGGCTGGGTCGATTGATAGCTGTTGTAGATATCCAAAAGCTGCAGGAAGATTTCTTCCTGCATTGTATGGCACTCGATGATTACGTCGCTACTGCTTTTCATGATCATCGCCGCGTCAACAATGTCGGTATTATGCAAAATGCCGTACAGGGAGTTATTCATTTTCTGCCTGTACAGCATTTGTTCATAAGGATTATCGGTGATCCAGAAGGATTCGTTTCCAATATCCCTGGTAAACCAGATTAACTGCTGCTGCGCCAGTAACAGCTCATTCGACAAGTTCACGGCGGTCTTTTCCGTGCTCTTCTTGTAAAAATCCAGCTTGTTGTTATATGTTATTTGTGTAAAGGAAAAAAAATAAAAAACAGACAGCATAACGGTTGCTAAAAACAACAGACTTAGGAAGGTCGTTATGAGACGTGTGACGGAGTAGGTTTTATGAACACTCATTGTCGCACCCCTCCTTTCGATAGGTCGATGGCGAAACACCTACGACCTTTTTGAACACCTTGTTGAAATGGAAATAGTCCGGATAACCTACCTGTATACCAACACTTGATACGGGCAGTTGTGTGTATCGGAGCAGCTCACAAGCCTGGGTGATACGCTTTTTAGTGACGTATTCCGTAAACGATGCACCCGCAATACGCTTAAACTGACGGCACAGATGGGAAAGACTGACGTTGAATTGCTCGGAAAGCAGCTCCAGGTTGATCATTTCTGTGTAGTGGGTGTCGACATATTGAACCACACGTATGAACGTGTCGGAAGCATCCGTCACGATGACAGGCATTTCAAGGCTGTCATTGATCAGAACACGTAGACTTTTGAACATCATTTCCTCCGTCTGCATGGTGCTGTACATCTGAAAACAACTACTGAATGCGTGCATCGTCTCCTGTATCCCTTTCTTCGGATACCGACTGAACACACCCTGCAGGATACTGTTATAGAAAAAGGTCATTTCATCAATCATGAGCCGCTGCTCTTTTGCCTGTGACTGCAAGGAATCGAGCAATGCACGCGCATGGAGAATATCACCCGCGTAGACCTCACGGACGATTTCTTCCCCTTCTTTCATTGTGTGATTTCTGCCCGTACGGTAAACCATGCTTCCCGTTTTTTCACCGTAATAGCGCAACGTATAATAGCTAATCAAGGCTTCCCGAATCCTCTGACCAACCTCTTCTCCGCTCTGTGCCTTCTGGCTGTAACCGCATAGTGACGGGATGGAGACATCGTCATTCTCGGGCAGAACGGCCATTGCCAAGTCATCATAAATCTTAAACCACGGTACGTTAACATCTTTTGTCACGGAGTCCGTAATGCAGATCTGATAAGGCTTGGAGAAGATACCGCTTTGTTCAATGCTTGGATCGAAATGTACTGTCCGCTCGGATGTCAATGCTTGTATAACCAACTTGTTAATGCTTTTGGCAGATCGTTCGATTTGATTATGTAGTAAGGTGCTTTGCAGCTTCTCTGCCAATTTTATAATTTTGCCTTCTTCCAACGGCTTCAAAATGTAGGAAAATGCGCCGCTGTCCATTGCCCGCTTGGCATATTCGAATTCCGCATAAGCGGATATGACGACGAACAACGGGCCCACACCCACCTTATGATAGCGCTCCATGAGCTCCAATCCGGATAAACCCGACATACGTACGTCCGTACAAACCACGTCGGGACAGTCCTTTTGAATCGCCTCGAGAGCCTCGATCGGGTTGCCAAAGGTACGTATGTCCGTAAAACCGTATGATTTCCAATCTATTATATCTCGAATGCCTCTCAGCGCCCAAGGTTCATCATCAACCATTATCATTTTATACATACTCGTTTTCCTCTTTCATTAGGTGCTCCCCCATCTTTCCTACGGAGGTTTCTTTTAGACATATTCTAACACAAATACAGAAAAAATGACAGAGAAAATGAAGTAACTTCGATTGCTATATCTGTTCCTTTCTTCCGCATGTGCTACGTTCCACCAAACGAGGAGCATAAATCCGATGAGAATAACCGTCTGCATCGGCATGCAACAATTCCATCATCACATCAACGGCGGCTGTCACCATCGATTGCACCGGAAGCGCCAACGTCGTCAGCGAAACTTGCGGTAAGGAAGAATAGGCACAATCACCGAAGCCGAGTATAGAAATATCCTGGGGAATACTGACCCCCGCTTCCTTTGCCGATTGTAAAGCACCGATCGCCAACAAGTCCGACACGGAAAAGATCGCGGTCCACTGCTTCTGCTGTCGGAACAAGCGCCTTGCAAGATGGTAGCCAGCCTCTATGGACACTTCTTTACTCGGATTGTCGAGGTAAGCTGTTTTGATTCCGTACTTATCACAAGCGGTCGAAAATCCATCCGCCAAAAGCTGAAGTGTAGGGTTCTCCCGATTACTTCCTAATAACAAGATTTCACGATGTCCCAAAGAATGCAAATACTCTACACCAAGCGCTGCACCGCGGCGCAAATCCGTTGTCACATAGCTTTCGGGCAGCTCCATCAGATTTTCATTAAGGAAGACTGTCTGTACTTTCTCCAACTGAAATGCGAGAGAATTCCGCGTCTCTGCACTCCCAGGAACAAGGAAGATGCCTTCTACGCGCTGTGCCAGCATACGGTCAAACAAAGCTTTTTCCTGCTCCGGATCCGCGAAGGAATTCCCGACCACCAAACTGTATCCCTGTGAGCGAAGCTTTTGTTCCAAGGCAACGGCCATCGCACCCAGACTCGGATCATTGACTGCCGGAAGAATCAGTCCTACCACACCTGTCTGCGTACTTCTTGTGACAGGTGATTGATAATTTGAAGAATATCCGAGGTCACGACAGATACGGAGTACCTGTTCCCGCGTCTTCTCGCCGATTTCTTTGCTCCCGCAAATCGCTCGGGATACTGTTGCACTAGAAACACCTGCCTCTTTGGCGACATCGTGAATTGTAATTTTCTTCATAATACTATCATCCTCCATCTGACCTTATTATTGTTCTTAAGTTATTTTATTTTACTATAAAAGCCTTGTTTCGTCAACGCAAAAAAATTACGTAAAGATGATCGGGTTTATATTCAAAAATGTTCAATTTAATCCACTTCCCTCCTTAGAAGTAAACCTTAACTCCTTAGAAATCTGGAGTATTGTCAATTCGTAATGTTATTATACGCAAATTACACAACGCAAATTATTTTCGTAACGTTATTGACAAAATTGTGGGTTTACTTTAAAATGAACTCATTCGAAGGCGATATCTACGAAAATTATTTTCGAAAATAAGAATCGCCAACCTCGAAACAGTATTACTGAATATTAGGAGGAGAAAAAAATGATACAAATCGCAATCATCGGTGCCGGCAGAATCGGACAGGTCCATGCCAAGAGTATTCTTTCAGGTGTACCCGAAGCACATATTGCGGCTATTGCCGATCCCTACATCACCGATAACGTGAAAGACTGGGCAAAGAGTGTCGGGATAGATAATGTATATACCGATTATCATCAGGCCCTAAGCGATCCGAGTATTGACGCCGTATTGGTCTGCTCATCTACGGATACGCATGCATCCATTTCCATCGAAGCGATTAAGGCCGGAAAGCACGTCTTCTGTGAAAAACCTGTCGATCTATCGCCCGAAAAGATTTCCGAAGTTCAAGCAGCATTAGAGGCTTCCCCCAAGAAGCTTAAGTTCCAAGTCGGTTTCAATCGTCGTTTCGATCATAATTTCCGCGCATTACGTGAAGCGTCGCTAAAAGGTAAAGTCGGAGAAGTTCAGTTTGTCCGAGTAAGCTCCCGCGACCCCGAGCCACCGCCGGTTAACTACGTTAAAGTATCCGGTGGAATCTTCCTTGATATGATGGTGCACGATATCGATATGGTGCGCTACCTGTCAGGTGCTGAAATTGAAGAGGTCTACGCAACCGGCGCCGTACTGATCGATCCCGCAATCGGTGAAGCCGGTGACGTTGATACTGCAACGGTCTCCGCAAAGCTGTCAAACGGTGCTCTGGCACTCATCGACAATTCTCGTAAAGCAGTGTACGGTTACGATCAACGTGCCGAAGTCTTCGGTTCCTGCGGCAGCATTCAGAACGGTAACGATACCGCTTCGACGGCAGTACTTTCCAATACTGACGGCGTTACGGCCGAAAAGCCGTTATGGTTCTTCCTTGAGCGCTATATGACATCCTATCAGTCCGAGATCCGTTCCTTTATCTCTGCAATACAAAACGGAACCGATACTGAAGTCGGTATCAATGACGGTTTGATGTCCATTCGCATCGGTCTTGCCTGCAAGAAATCGCTTGCAGAGAATCGTCCTGTTCGCATCGACGAGATTCAATAAAAATCGTTTTGACCAAGTCGGCGCTTAGTCGGCTTGGTTCTCCTATTTACATAGCAAAAGAGGTGTTGTTGATGTATCAAACAGATATTGTTATTATAGGCGCAGGTGCCGTAGGATGTGCCATAGCCAGAGAATTGTCCAAGTATAAAATCGACGTCATTGTGGTCGATAAGAACGAGGATGTCGGCGGCGATGCTTCCAAGTCCAACAGTGCGATCATCCATACTGGTTATGACGCATCTCCGGGTACGTTGGAATCACAATTAGTCGTCGCAGCAAACCCGATGTACGATTCAATCACGAAGGATCTTGACATTCCTTACAGTCGTATCGGTGCGATTCTCCCAGCCATCACGGACGAACAGTTTGAACAGCTGCCTGCCATTAAAGATAAGGCGTTTCGCAATCATGTCTATGATATTGAATTCAAAACGGGAAAAGAGCTTCTGGAAATGGAGCCAAATCTGAACCCTGAGGTTCGAGGCGGATTATACATTCCACGGGAAAGCATCATCGACCCGTTTATTCTCGTGCAAGCGTATGCTGAAAACGCAAATGCAAACGGTGTCAACTTCCTGCTTGGCACAAAGGTAACCGGTATAAATGTTGAAAAGAATCGTATCACCGGTGTCGAAACGACAGCAGGTACGATCAAGGCACAGTACGTCATCAACAGTGCGGGCTTGCATTGTGATGAAATCGCAGAAATGGTTGGCAAAGCCGATTACTCCGTGGTTGCCCGTAAAGGACAGTTCTTCATTTTAGACAAAAATACGTCCTGCAAGGTAAACCATATTGTGCTGCCTATTCCCACGAAGGTCACCAAAGGTAAGCTTATGTGCCCTACTATCCATGGAAATATGTTAGTTGGACCGACCGCGGAGGATCAACCGTCCAAGACGGATAAGAGCACCTCGTCGGAAGGCCTTATGAGTATTACGAAAGACGTACGCAACTTAATTCCGAATGTACAGGTTCGCGATGCCATCACACAGTACAGTGGGCTACGTCCGAATCGCAATCCTGAAGGACTACACTTCGATATGTACGAAGACCTTCATGGATATATCAATCTCTCCGGTGTCCGTTCGACCGGTCTCACTTTATCGGCTGCTATGGGCAAATACGTGGTACAGCAGATGCTATATCACGGCGCTGAACTTACGCTTAAGGATACCTTTATCTCCAAGCGCAAGGGTATCGTACACTTCCATGAATTGACTCCCGAACAGCAGGATGTGCTTATCGCTGAAAATCCGCTCTATGGCAATGTAATCTGCCGCTGTGAAACGATCACAGAGGGTGAGATCATGGATGCGATTCATCGTCCACTCGGAGCGCGTAGTATGGACGCGGTAAAACGGCGCGTACGTGCCGGAATGGGACGCTGTCAAGGCGGTTTCTGCGGTCCGAAGGTACTGGAGATTCTTGCCCGTGAATTGCATTGTTCCCCGGTAGAAATTAATAAAAACAATCCAAACTCTTACATGGCGGTCAGCATGAATCGCTCCTAAAGAGCAGGAAGGAGTACGTGAGTATGTACGAAATTACAAGAGATGTTGTCATCA
>JAEZKL010000010.1 GCA_023415475.1 Bacillota bacterium
TCCTCGATGAATCTACCATCTCTAGGTGTTCTGGAATCAGAAACAACGATTCTATAGAAAGGAGCCTTCTTCTGTCCCATTCTCTTTAATCTAATCTTTACTGCCATTTATTTCACCTCCTTAAAAATTAAAAAATATCAATATCTATTGTAAAGGTCCACATAAAATCCATACGACTTCAGGGACTAAATACAACTCTAGAAACCAAAGGGCATCTTAAAGCCGCCATGCTTTTTGCCTTTTCCCATCATGCCGGAAAACTGCTTCATCATTTTCTTGGACTGTTCAAACTGCTTCACCAAAGAGTTAACCTCGCTAATGTCGACTCCGGCACCGGCAGCAATTCTCTTCTTGCGGGAAGGGTTTAAGAGGTCCGGATTGGAACGCTCTGCTTTCGTCATAGAATAGATGATTGCCTCGGTTGAGGAAAGCGCATTATCGTCAATCTCAACACCCTTAAGCTGTTTTCCCATTCCTGGGATCATACTAAGAAGATCTGCCATACCGCCCATCTTCTTCATCTGCTGCATCTGTTCAAGAAAATCATTGAAATCAAGCTCTGCTTTCTTGATTTTCTTCTCCAATTCCTTTGCTTTGTTTGCATCAAAATCTGCCTGAGCTTTATCAATTAATGTAAGAATATCACCCATGCCAAGGATACGGGAGGCCATACGGTCCGGATAGAACTGCTCCAGATCCGATAATTTCTCACCCATACCGACATAAAGGATCGGTCTTCCGGTAACGGCACGAATGGAAAGAGCCGCACCACCTCTGGTATCGCCATCCAGCTTGGTAAGAATTACACCGTCGATGGAAAGCTTCTCATTAAACATTTCGGATACATTTACAGCATCCTGACCGGTCATAGCATCCACGACTAATATAGTCTGGTGAACCGAAATATTTGCTTTAATCTCCTGCAGCTCCTCCATCATAGCTTCATCAATGTGAAGTCGTCCTGCAGTATCTAACATTACAACATTATAACCATTCTTCGCGGCATGCTCCATCGCTGCCTTTGCAATATTCAGTGGCTTATGCTTATCTCCCATGGAGAATACTTCGACCCCCTGCTTATTACCATTGATCTGCAGCTGATCAATCGCTGCGGGACGGTAAATATCACAGGCAACAAGTAAGGGCTTACGACCCTTGGACTTCAGCTTTCCGGCCAACTTCGCCACAGTGGTTGTCTTACCGGCACCCTGAAGACCACACATCATGATAACGGTAATATCACTTGCCGGCTTCATCGCAATCTCAACGGTTTGTTCGCCGAGCAGCTTTACCATCTCTTCGTTAACAATCTTGATTACCATCTGGCCGGGTGTCAAGCTGTTTAATACATCCTGACCGACGGCACGTTCGGTAACTGTATTGACGAAATTCTTAACAACCTTAAAGTTTACATCAGCCTCCAGTAAAGCCATCTTAACTTCCTTCAAAGCACTTTTGACATCCGCTTCGGAAAGACGACCTTTTCCTTTTAGGCTTTTAAATATGTTCTGCAATTTATCTGATAGGTTTTCAAATGCCATATGAATTACAGCTCCTTTAAAATATCATCTGCCAACGTTGTTATCGTATTAATATTAGTGATATCCTTTGCTGCCTCGGCATCCTTGATAATTTCCTTAATATCGGAAAGCTTATCTTTGATTGATTGGAAGCGGCTCACTAAGGATAGTTTCATTTCGTATTCTTTTAATTCCTGTGTACAGCGTTTTACAATATCATATACACCCTGTCTGCTGATACCCTGTTCTGCGGCAATTTCGCTTAAGGATAAATCGTTCAGGATGTAATCCTCAAATATCTGCTTTTTATGGGTGCTTAATAGCTCACCATAAAAATCATAGAGGATGGATAAGGTAACGATTTCATCCAATTTATCAATCTGAGTTTCATTCTGATTCATAAAAATCACCACCTGTAAAGGGAATTTCTTTACAGATGGTAGTATATCGTTTTTATGATGCGTTGTCAAGTATTTTTCTTAACATCATCAAAGTTATATTTTTTAGCATTATCCGTGTTACCATTTCACTTCTTCTCTTGTATTTCTTCTCATCTAGAAATTCTCATTTAATATAGAAATGATGATTTCATATTCCTGACCTAAGCTTATGAGGTCACGATTGAAATAGCTTAGAGACTCTTGTTCCAGCTCGGTTAATAAGCGGTTACACAGTGCGTGAAGATAGATAAAACCAAGATTGGCAGCAACCCCCTTTAAGGTATGGAGATGGATCTGTGCCTCAATATAGTCTCCTTTTTTGATCGCTTCCCGAGCAGATGGGTAGCTGGTATCGTTAAGGAATTTTTTGCAAATTGAAAGATATAACATCTCTTTATCGCCGAGTCGGCTTATGACACCATCGGTATCAATCCCATGCTCTTTCATTTTTATTGTTATCTGTTCCATAGATGATCCCTTCAATTACGAAATATCATATGTAAGTTTCCAGGAAAAGTAACGAATCATCCTTCCCTTAACCAAATATCATTGAGTAATGAATATAGTTTATTTGTGTCGATTGGCTTCGATATATGATAATTGATGCCGGATTGATTAGAGGAATATTTATTGTCAAAATTGTCTGCAGTCATTGTAATAATTGATATTTGATCTGCATCAGGATGATATGAGGAACGAATCCTCCGGCTAGCTTCGTAGCCACTGATGTCGGGCATATGTACATCCATCAGTATCATGTTATAATATCCTTTCTCTGATGCTTCGAATAGCTTGATCGCAGTTTTACCATTCGTCGCAGTTTCCACACGGACATTCACATTCTTTAAATATTCTGTTACAATCTCCAGATTGATTTCATTATCCTCTACAACCAGGACACGCATACCTCCAAAGTCATATTCTACCCTTGGAAGGGGAAAATTCACCTCGGTAGTATTAATAACCGGAGTATTAGCCACCATAAGGTGTATATCAATCGTAACGGTGGTACCTTCTCCAATCTTACTGTTAACCTGAATAGTTCCTCCCATCAGATCCAAAAGCGTCTTGGCAATCGACATTCCCAGACCGCTTCCTCCGTATTTGGTGCCGATCATTTGATCCTCCTGATCAAATGGTAGAAAAATCCGATTGATAAAATCCTCATCCATTCCTTTCCCGGTGTCGGTAATCTGAAATCGGTATAGGCTGTCCTTTGCCGTATACTCCAATTCCCATATTTCAAGTGTAACCAGACCGCCGGAGGGAGTGAACTTAATGGAATTCGAAAGGCAGTTTCCTAATATCTGTGTAATTCGAAGACTGTCACCCACTAGATAATCATGAACAGAAGGATGTAAAATCAGCTCGTATTCGACATTTTTGATTTCTGCCTGAGAGGAAATTAAGGAGGAAAACTCAGAAATAGTTTTAAACATATAAAAGGGTTCATTCATTAATACAAGCCTATCGCTATCGATTTTAACCATATCGAGAATGTTATTTATTAAAGAAAGTAAATAATTTGAAGAGACATTGATTTTCTCCAGACAGTGCATCACCTTATCGGTATCGGTTATAGAATTCATAGCAATCTGGCTTATTCCGATCATGTTGTTAATCGGTGTTTTTAATTCGTGACTGATATGCTGTAAAAAATCCTTCTTGGCTTCATTCGCTTTTCTGGATGACTGTAAAGCATCTTTTGTTGCAGCCTGTGTTCTGTGTTTTATCTCCAAATACAAAATAAGAACAATAATACTAAAGCTCATTATCAGCAATAATATCATGTTAATATTATGACTTGAAATATGAATAAAATTAATTGCACATAGATAATTATTCAAAGGACATCTCTTTTCTAAATATTTGAAAATTTTGTATGTTTTATTTAATATAACAGAGGCGAGATTTAATGTCAATGAAATTAAAATTATGGAAGAATTCTGTATTTATTTGTTGCATTTTGTTATATTACGCAAAAAGAACGTGCCGTTTATAATGATATCATTACAAAGCGGCGCGTTCCTTCTGAACATATATAAATATGAGATTTACTTGTTATATTATACCGGATAAGCTTTATTTGCTTTATCTGCTGCATTTACATCAACACCGGTTTTCTGAGCCTGACGGTATTTGAAGAAGTCCATAGCAACCTGAGGGAACAATGCATAGGATAAAACATCCTCATCCTGTTCCTTCCACTCTGCAATCTCAGCTTCAATCTTATGAAGCTCAGGCTTAATCAAATCAGCCGGGCGACAGGTAATCGGCTCTTTATCTCCAATAACCTTCTTCTGAACCTCAGCGTTGAAGGGCTTAACAGTCTGCCCGTATTCTCCGGCTAATAAAGCTTTTGTCTCCTTGGTTACCATCTTGTAGCGTTCCCCTGCAAGAACATTAAGTACGGCCTGTGTACCAACGATCTGGCTGGAAGGAGTTACTAACGGGGGCTCTCCGAAGTCCTTACGAACTCTCGGAACCTCTTGTAATACATCATAATATTTATCTTCCTGATTCTGCTCCTTCAACTGAGATACCAGATTAGAAAGCATACCACCGGGAACCTGATATAATAATGTTTTAATATCAACACCCATAACCTTGGGATTCAGTAATCCGGTATCCAGGGACTTATCACGAAGCGGACGGAAATAATCTGCTATCTTTGCTAAGATCTGCTGGTCATAACCGGTATCGTAAGGTGTTCCCTTAAAGGTCTCAACCATAACCTCTGTTGCAGGCTGGCTGGTACCCATAGCAAAGGGAGACATCGCTGTATCAATGATATCACAGCCTGCTTCTACTGCCTTAAGGTAAGTCATACCGCCAACACCACTGGTATAATGGGTATGAAGGTCAATCGGAATGCTGACAGCTTCCTTCAATGCTCCTACTAATACAGTAGCTTCATAAGGCACGAGTAAGCCTGCCATATCCTTGATACAGATGGAGGAAGCACCTAACTCTTCGATTCTCTTTGCCATTTTTACATAATAATCTGTCGTATATGCATCACCTAAGGTATAGGAAATTGCTATCTGTGCATGTCCCTTCTCCTTGTTCGTTGCATTTACTGCACATTCCAGGTTACGGATATCATTCAAAGCATCGAAGATACGAATAATATCAATTCCGTTCGAGATTGATTTCTGAACAAAATATGCTACCACATCATCAGCATAATGACGATAGCCTAAAATATTCTGTCCACGGAATAACATCTGAAGCTTTGTATTCTTAAAGCCGGATCTGATTTTACGAAGTCTTTCCCAAGGATCCTCCTTTAAGAAACGTAGTGATGCGTCAAAGGTCGCACCCCCCCAACATTCTACTGCATGATAGCCTACCTTATCCATGGTTTCAAGAATAGGAAGCATCTCTTCTGTTGCCATTCTTGTAGCAATCAGGGACTGGTGAGCATCTCTTAATATAGTCTCGACTATTTTAACCGGTTTCTTAACTTGTTCTGCCATTACTCTACCTCCTGTTAAAGTTATTTTTACACTAGCCTACAAGATACCGCTTTGCGGTATCTCTCAAAACACCGGAAGAACAAGGAGTTTGCTCCAATGGGCAAACTTCGCAGTTCTTCCCAAGGATTTTTGTTCTATAAAAATCCTTTTTTACACTAGTTTAAAGTAGCAAGTAAGTTTCCGGCTTCTACGGACTGACCGGCAGTAACATTAATACTTGCAACGGTTCCATCCTGAGGACTTACGATTTCATTCTCCATCTTCATTGCTTCAAGAATAATAAGAACGTCGCCCTTCTTTACTGCCTGGCCTACAGCAGCCTTTACAGAAACAATCTTTCCGGGCATCGGGGAACTTACCTTAACACTACCGGCACTTCCGCTGGGTGTAGCAGCTGGTGCAGCGGGAGCAGGTGCGGAAACAGCCTTCGGTGCGGGTGCTGCAGCCGGTGTAGCAGCTGGTGCAGCTACGGGTGCTGCAGACTGAACAGCTCTGGCACCTTCTTCAACAGTCACATCATAGGTATTACCATTTACGGTTATTGTATAATATTTCATAATGAAATCCTCCTTGTTCATTGACACGTTTGGTGTCAAGCTATCTACATTGCATTATAGTAATTAAGCATTCTTCCATTTGCTCGCATTCGATTTACGAATGGAACGGACAACTAACCCTCCGGCCGGTACAGCATCACCCATGGAAGCATATATTGCAGCTGTGATAACGGCCACCAACTCACAATCGGAAATCAGTTCGTCCTCCTCATTGCTGACAATCTGTGCGATTGCATTGTCAACAGAGCTTCTTTCAACCACCTGAGCAGACGTGGATGGACTATTCAGGTTGGGTTTTATATTTACAAAATATGTTATTAGCATAATTAACATAATCACTGCTAAAACTATTACTGCACCAAACAATGTATTTAAACTGATATAGTCACTCAATGATGCACCACTGAGCACCATTGCCTGGCTGATTACTTTGTACATTGCCGTACCCATAATCTCACCTCATTCTATTTGGTACCATGCTTTTTAGCAGGGCGATTCTCTCTCTTAGTAAAGAGCATTTCAAAGGAATAGATTGCATGCTGGCGAATTGCTTCCGGCTCGATAATACTGTCTACATAGCCACGCTTTGCAGCAGCTTCTGCGCTTGATTGAAGCTTCTCATACTCAGCTGCCTTCTCTTTCACTACCTCTGCAGCTTCTCCTTCATAGATGATCTGAGCTGCAAGGCCTGCCTCCATCATACCAATTTCAGCGGTAGGTAACGCATATACCATATCGGCACCGATATGCTTGGAGTTCATAGTGATATATGCTGTACCAAAGGCTTTACCGATAATAACATTTACCTTTGGAACAGTTGCATTTGCAAAAGCATAGGTCAATTTTGCGGATGCATTTGCAATTGTCTTCTCTTCTTCTACGGTTGCTTTATAACCATTAACCTGAGTTAAGGTTAAGACCGGAATATTGAAGGCATCACAGAATTTTACGAAAGCACTTGCCTTCTCACAGCCGGCTGTCGTAAGCCCTCCATCAAATTTTTCACTAACCTTACCGGCAGCATCGGTAATCTCAGTACGGTTTGCTACTGCACCGATCGTCATACCGTTCAAACGAATGAATCCGGTAACCATTTCCTTGGCATAGTCTGCTTTTGCTTCAAAGAAATAATTATCATCAGAAATATCCCTCAGTGCCTTTGCAGTATCAGTTAATTCAGAAGCAATCTGAGTTAACTGACGGTTCAAATCGTCGTTGCATTCATCATAAGAGGCATCATCCTCATTGTTGGAAGGCAGAATAGAGATAAGATCACGGATTTTATTCAGTACATCCGCTTCTGCTCCAACAAAATCCACCATTCCGTTCTTTGCCTGATATGCAGCCTGTGCGGTATCACATTTCTCCTTGTAATTTGCGGCTAAGGAGTTGGGGGAGTTAACGAATAACTTAGCATTTTTTCCCTCCATAAATGAAAAATCACTTAAAGAAGCCATCACAGCCAAGCCACCACCACAGTTACCAAAGATTGCGGTAATCTGAGGAATCATACCGGAAGCAAGCGTCTGCTTCAGATAGATCTCACCAAAGCCGTTCAGCGCATCGGTTGCTTCCTGTAATCTAAGTCCCGTTGAATCAATTAAACCAATCACAGGAGCACCCACCTTAAGTGCTAAATCGTAAATATGAACTATTTTTTTTGCATGCATTTCACCGATGGAACCACCCAGGGAAGAAGCATCTTGACTATAAATATAAACAAGATTCCCATCAATCACACCATAACCGGTAATAACGCCGTCAGCAGGAGCTTCCTTCTGCTGTGAATTAAAGTCTGTACTTCTTTTTGTAACGAAAGCGCCGACTTCAACAAAACTATTGTCGTCAAGCAAAG
>JAEZKL010000043.1 GCA_023415475.1 Bacillota bacterium
ATGAGATCATCTTAAATATAGGCTACAAGTCGGAAGGTATCATTACAAGAAGTGAATATACCAATACACCTAACCTGGATTTAAGAACCGTTGTGAATGTTGGTGATGTTATGCAGGCTAAGATTCTTAAGGTGAATGACGGCGAAGGACAAGTTGCCCTGACCTATAAGAGACTTGCTGCTGAAAAAGGCAATAAGAGATTAGAAGAAGCCTTTGAAAATCACGAAGTATTGTCCGCAAAGGTTGCTGCAGTACTGAATGGCGGCTTAAGCGTAATCGTTGATGAAGCAAGAGTATTTATTCCTGCAAGTCTCATTTCCGATTCCTATGAGAAGGATCTTGCGAAATATGCAGGTGAGAAGATTGATTTTGTGATTACAGAATTCAATCCGAAGAAGAGAAGAATCATCGGCGACCGCAAGCAGTTAATTGTAGCTAAGAAGGAAACCTTAAAGAAGGATTTATTTGAAAAGATTAAAGTTGGCGATACGGTTGAGGGTACGGTAAAGAATATTACCGATTTTGGTGCCTTCATCGATCTTGGCGGAGCAGACGGACTTCTTCATATCTCAGAGATGAGCTGGGGAAGAGTAGAGAACCCTAAGAAGGTATATAAGGTTGGTGACACCGTTAAAGCATTTGTTAAGGATATTCAGGGCGAGAAGATTGCTCTCTCCTTAAAGTTTGAAGGTGCTAATCCTTGGATCAATGCTGAGACCAAGTATGCTGTTGGCAATGTAGTGAACGGAACTGTAGCTCGTATGACCGATTTCGGTGCTTTCGTTGAATTGGAGCCCGGTATTGATGCATTATTGCATGTATCCCAGATCTCCAAGGAACATGTTGAGAAACCCTCCGATGCTTTAAAGATTGGACAAGAGATCTCAGCTAAGGTTGTAGAGTTCAATAAGGATGAGAAGAAGATCAGCTTAAGTGTTAAAGCTTTAGAAGCACCTGAGAAGGAAGCAGAGACTTCCGAAGAGGCTCCTGTTGAATAACTTATGTCTTATCCTTAGATAATCCTAGCTAAAGGACATCGCTAAGAACAACAAATATTGATTTGAATATTTTAAATAACTGAGAGGTATTTTATATATCTCTCAGTATTTTTAAATACGTCAAACAGATGATAAAGGAGAAATTCTCTTGCAGGATAGTTATGAAATTTTTAAACAATCCATATATGATATGACAAAGATTGATCTGAATTCTTATAAGGAACGCCAGATGAAACGGCGTATCGAAGCTTTAATCACGAAGCATGGAATTACCTCCTTCGCTGATTACGTTGCCAGACTCAAATCAGATAAAGTGGCATTTGATGAATTCATTAATTATATTACCATTAATGTATCCGAATTCTATCGTAATCCGGAGCAATGGGCATTATTAGAGAAGGAAGTGTTACCATATCTGATCGAGCATTTCGGTAAGGATCTAAAGATCTGGAGTGCAGCCTGTTCTACAGGCGATGAGCCATACTCTCTGGTCATGCTGTTATCCAAGTTTCTGCCCTTGAGTAAGATTAAGGTTCTTGCAACAGATATTGATAAGACAGTTATGGCTAAGGCTCAGATGGGTTTATACCATGTGAAGAGCTTAAAGGCTTTACCGGAGGAATTCTTAAGTAAATACTTTGTAATGATCAATGATCGAACCTATCAGATATCGGATCAGATTAAGGCTTGTGTCGAATTTAAACAGCATGATTTACTGAGAGATCCATATCCGGCAAATTGTGACCTGATTGTTTGCCGCAATGTACTGATCTACTTTACGGATGAAGCTAAGAACAAAATCTATTCTGATTTTAATAAAGCTTTAAAGAAAGATGGGCTTTTATTTGTCGGAAGCACAGAGCAAATTATTCAAGCGCAACAAATCGGATATAGTAATTATAAATCCTTCTTTTATAAAAAAGCGTAATAATTGTTTAAGGTAGCAAATCCATTAAAGAACTCCTGCTCATAAGGTGGGAGTTCTTCTTATGTATTACAATAGTAAGCTTACGAATCATACTTTCTGTTGTAATGTAATCATCTTACTCTTAAATTGTATCTTCAAATTTGTAACCACATAAAGAAGGATTATTTACGAATAACTATGGTATTTTCTCTTTGAGAACTGATGCATCGGTTAATGCAGATATTTCTATAAAATATGGTTGATTTTTAGTATAATATCGAGTATATTGTTTTATAGATTAGCTTACCACTACAAGGCAACACTAAGTATAGTAAGATGATAAGACTAACAGCGCATTATAAAGAATATTTTGCTAGGTAGCATAATATGTATAGGATGGTACATTCTTTATAATGATGAATGGGAGGAACAATGCAGAATATGATTACGGTTGCAGTCGATGCAATGGGTGGTGATAATGCACCCGGGGAGATCATAAAGGGAGCAGTGCTTGCAGTTCAGGAACGAAAGGATATTAAAGTGGTCTTAACTGGTGACGAAGATATCATTCGTAAGGAACTGGGTTCCTATGACTATGATAAGGAACGCCTTCAAGTTGTACATGCACCGGAAATCATCACAAATTGTGAAGCACCGGTTTTGGCGATCCGTCGTAAGAAGAATTCCTCAATTGTAGTTGCTCTTCAAATGGTGAAGAACAAGGAAGCAGACGCCTTTGTTTCTGCCGGTAGTACAGGTGCTGTTCTTGCCGGAGGTCAATTGATTGTTGGACGTATCAATGGAGTGGAACGGCCCCCGCTGGCACCGCTCATTCCTACAATGAACGGAGTATCGTTACTGAGTGCCTGTGGCGCTAATGTTGATGCAAGGTCATCCCACTTGGTACAATTTGCTAGAATGGGCTCTATTTATATGGAGAATATATTAGGGATTAAGAACCCCAGAGTAGCGATTGTGAATATCGGTGCAGAAGAAGAAAAAGGTAATCTTTTAGTAAAAGAAACCTTTCCTTTATTAAAGAGCTGTAATGATATTAACTTTATTGGCAGTATCGAAGCCAGGGAAATTCCGAATGGAGCCGCTGATGTTATTGTATGTGAGGCTTTCGTAGGAAATGTTATATTAAAGCTCTATGAGGGTCTTGGAACGGCTCTCGTTAAGAAGATTAAAACCGGTCTTATGAGTACGACCAAAAGCAAGATAGGCGCTCTTTTATGTAAGACTGCCTTAAAGGAAACCATGAAAGACTTTGATGCTACAAAGTACGGCGGTGCACCGCTGCTTGGTTTAAATGGACTGGTTGTGAAAACACACGGTAATGCGAAAAGCAATGAGGTATATAATTCAATCCTCCAATGCGTGACCTTTACCGAGCAAAATATCAATGACAAAATCAGAAATAATCTTAACAAAAATGAATAAATCATAAAAGAAGGGTGAATGTTATGGAATTTGAAAAATTACAAAAAATAATCAGTGAAGTTTTAAATGTAGACGAAGATGAGATTACTATGGAGACCACTTTCGTGGACGACCTTGGTGCAGATTCTCTTGATGTATTTCAGATCATCATGGGAATTGAAGAAGAATTCGATATTGAGATCGCAAATGAGGAAGCAGAGAACATCGTAACTGTAGCTGATGCGATTGAACAGATAAAGAATGCTTTGAATTAATGAAAATCTTTATAACAGACTTTCATTAATTAAGTACAAGATGAATTGATAAATCAATACACTTGTCATGAATTAGTTTTGAAATATTATCAGTGGTATTGAAAAGCCCTGTGTATAAGGTTCCGCCTTATCTTAGGGCTTTTCCATCTATATATGAGTTGAAAAGGAGGTATATAAAAGTTCTATGAAGTTACGAAAAAAATCAGACTCATCCCAGATGGCACTGGAAAGTAAAATAAAATATCATTTTGCTGAGCCGTCAATTCTTACACATGCGCTGACACATAGCTCCTATGCCAATGAGATGAGAATGGATAAGGAGAAGAGCAACGAACGTCTTGAGTTCCTGGGAGATGCGGTTCTTGAATTAGTCACAAGTGAATATGTGTACAAGGAATATACCAATCTTTCTGAGGGTGATTTGACGAAGCTGAGGGCAAGCATCGTATGTGAACAGACCTTGTCTGCCTGCGCCAGAGATCTCGATCTAGGGAAATACTTGTTTTTAGGTAAGGGTGAAGATATTTCTGGTGGAAGGGAACGGGATTCCATATTATCCGATGCGCTGGAAGCAGTCATTGGCGCCATTTATCTCGACGGTGGTTTTACTAATGCAAAAGAGTTTATTAGAAGCTTCCTATTAGCTGATTTAAAAAATAAAGATCTCTTTTTCGATAGCAAGACTATCTTACAGGAAATCGTCCAGAACAATAATAATGGGCAAAAGCTTAGGTACAAACTAATATCAGAAGAAGGTCCGGACCATAATAAAACCTTTACTGTAGCTGTCTATGTCGGTACTGATGAAATCGGTATCGGTACCGGTCGAACGAAGAAGGCAGCCGAACAGGAATCTGCTTATCAGGCAATTCAAAAGTTTCGCGAAAAAGCAGATTAAGCCATGTAATCACAAGTGATCTCATGTGCTTGCACAAGGAGATACATGTGATTATATGGATAAGTGCAACGCGAGCGAGAAAACGAAGTTTTCGAGCTTTAATCTGCGCGATAAGCAGATTAAGCCATGTAATCACAATGGATCTCATGTGCTTGCACAAGGAGATACATGTGATTATATGGATAAGTGCAACGCGAGCGAGAAAACGAAGTTTTCGAGCTTTAATCTGCGCAGATTAATTTTATAATATAAAAGTACTCAAGGAATAGATGGGAGACTATGAATGTATTTAAAAAGTATTGAGGTTCACGGTTTTAAATCTTTTGCTAATAAAATTGTACTTGAATTTCATGATGGAATTACCGGTATTGTCGGCCCAAACGGCAGCGGTAAGAGTAACGTAGCAGACGCTGTTCGTTGGGTACTGGGTGAGCAGAGTGCAAAACAGCTTCGTGGTGCTAAGATGGAGGATGTTATTTTCTCCGGTACTCAGACACGTAAGCCCTTGGGTTATGCTTTTGTAGCAATCACCCTGGACAATTCCGACCACAAGCTTCCGATCGAATATGAAGAGGTAACGGTTGCGAGGCGTGTTTACCGCTCCGGAGAGAGTGAATACTTGATTAACGGAACCTCCTGTCGTCTGAAGGATGTCAATGAGCTGTTTATGGACACCGGTATCGGAAAGGAAGGCTATTCCATCATTGGGCAAGGACAGATCGATAAGATTCTGAGCGGAAAGCCGGAGGATCGCCGTGAGCTCTTTGACGAAGCGGCCGGTATTGTTAAGTTCAAGAGAAGAAAACATGCAGCCGAGAAGAATCTGGAGGAAGAGAAGCTTAATCTCTCCCGTATTACCGATATCATCAAAGAAATTGAGAAGCAGCTGGCTCCTTTGGAGAAGCAGTCTGCAGTTGCTAAAATATATCTTAAATTAAAGGAAGAATTGAAGAGCCTGGAAGTAAATCAATTTCTGAAGGAATATGATAAGCTTCGCAGCTCCAAGGATCAGCTGGAAGAGAAGCTGAATATTGCTACCGTCGATTTCGAGAGTACTAAACTGGAGTATGAGAATACGAAGGAAGAATATATCCGTCTGGAGCAGCAATTAGAAGAGTGCGATCAAGTTATCGAACAAGATAAGAATACCTTCAATGAGCTGAAACTTAGAAAAGAAAAAGCGGAAGGCGAGATTAAGGTTCTGAAGGAACAGATCAGCAGTCTACAGCAAAATGATGTCTACATTCAGAGCAGAATTGAAAATACGAAAAAAGAAGTTGATACTAAGAAGACTGAGGAAAGCAATTATCTGTCAGAAAAAGCCTCAATTGACGATAAAATTGCAGGTATGGATGATCTTCTTACTGCGGCGCTTAAGGAATTGAATAGCATCAAGGAAAATATTCTGAAGTATTCCAAGGAAATCGAAGAATGCAATAACGGCATCTTCGAGCATCTGAATATTAATTCCGGCATCAAGAGTAATATGCAGCGCTATGAAACCATGCTGGAGCAGAATACTCTGCGTAAAGCAGATCTAAATCAGAGGATTTTAAAGAACAAGAGTGAAGAATGTCTATATGACGAGACGATTGAAGCTTCAAAGGAAAGTCTCAGGCAGGTGTCGGAAGTAATCATAGAACAGACCTCACGAAGTGCTCAGTTGGAACAGTCCATCAATAATATTCAGCTTAACATCGATTCGATCAATATCGAATATAATGAACTTCAGGCCAGATATTTAGGGGAAAAATCACGCCTTGATTCCCTTATGAATTTGACGGAGCGTTACGAGGGCTACGGTATCAGCATTAAGAAGGTAATGGAACGAAAGCCTCAGATGCCCGGGATCATCGGTGTTGTGGCTGATATCATTAAGGTAGATAAGGCCTATGAAACTGCCATAGAGACCGCTCTCGGCGGTACAATTCAGAATATTGTTACCGATAATGAAGCAACTGCCAAGAGCTTAATTCAATATTTAAAGCAGAATAAATTCGGAAGGGCAACCTTTTTGCCCTTAACCAATATGTCTGCTGGCAATGGAATGAATCAGGATAAGGTGTTAAAGGAACCAGGTGTTCTCGGTATTGCGAGTAATCTGGTTGAGGCCGATACCAGATTTAATTCATTAATTGATTATCTTCTTGGAAGAATCATTGTAGTGGATGATATCGATCATGCAACTATAATTGCGAAAAAATACAATTATAGCCTTCGAATCGTTACTCTGGAAGGCGAGCTGCTGACACCGGGTGGTTCTATCTCCGGTGGTGCTTATAAAAACTCCAGTAATCTTCTTGGTAGACGTCGTGAGATCGAGGAGATGGAGGATGCAGTGAATTCCTTGGAAAAGCAGACCAAGGAACTAATTTTAAGAAAAGAAGAAGCCAGGGATAATCGAACCAGACTTCGCGAAGAACTGGAAGCATTGAAGCAATCCCTTCAGGAAAAATTCCTGGAGCAGAATACCGCGAAGCTGAAGCTGGATCGTGAACTTTCTAGGAAGGCAGAATCCGAAGCAATTTATCAGGAATATGTCAAAGAGTTACAGGAAATTGAGCTTCAAGCAAGAGATTTGAAGGATAATCTGGCGAAGCTAGATGATTCCTTGTCTAAGAACTCACAGCAGAACAAGGAAAAAGAGACCCTGATTGAACAGCTGAACAAAAAGCTGGAGGAGGAGCGAGGCTTAGAGCAGGAAGCGAATGAGAAGGCATCTGCGCTGAAGCTGGAGATGTCTACCTTAGAGCAGAGTAATCAGTTTATCCTTGAGAATATCCGACGTGTAAAGAAAGAGATTGAAAAGCTGTTCGAGGAAGAGTCTTCTCTCACCTCTGATATAAAGCGAGCTTCTTTCATTATTGAGGAAAAGAATCTCACCATCCGTCAGGCGGAGGAACAGATTGTATCCTTTGAAAGTCAGATTACCGAATTAGAGGATAAAATTAAAAACAAATCCGCGCAACGGGAACACATCACCAGTATTCATAAGAATTTCTTCGCCAAGAGGGAAGAATTATCAAATCGAATGAATGAGCTGGATAAGGAATGCTTCCGTTTGAATGGTCAGAGAGAAAAAATCATTGAACAGACCGACCTGCAGATGAGCTATATGTGGGAGGAATATGAGCTAACCTATTCGACGGCAGCCGAGTATCCGATTGATGAAGAGATCAGTCTGACTCAGGCTAAGAAAATGATTGGGGAGATAAAGACAAAGATAAAGGAGCTCGGAGATGTGAATGTGAATGCCATTGAAGATTTCCGCAATCTGTCTGAGCGATATGAATTCCTGCATACCCAGCGTGAGGATCTGGTTAAGGCGGAGGAAGCTTTATTACAGATCATTAATGAGCTGGATACCGAAATGCGAATTCAATTTGCAGAGAAATTTAAAGCGATTAACGAGGAGTTCAATGTAGTATTTAAAGAGTTGTTCGGTGGTGGACAGGCAGATCTGGAGCTTACGGAAAGTGAAGATATACTGGAAGCAGGTATCCGTATCAATGCACAGCCTCCCGGCAAGAAGCTTCAGAACATGATGCAGCTATCCGGTGGTGAGAAGGCTCTTACAGCAATATCCTTATTGTTTGCAATTCAGAACCTAAAGCCCTCACCCTTCTGTCTTCTGGATGAGATTGAAGCTGCCTTGGACGATTCCAATGTTGGCCGTTTTGCAAAATATCTGCATAAACTGACGAAGGATACCCAGTTCATAATCATCACCCATCGTAGAGGTACCATGGCGGCTGCAGATATTCTTTACGGTATCACGATGCAGGAGAAGGGTGTGTCAACCTTGGTATCTGTTAACTTGATTGAGGGTCAGTTGGATAAATAAGCTTCATTAATTTGTGTGTTATCGAATAAATTAATAATAGTCATTATACATAGAATCCCCGCCTGACTCAGGCGGTGGATTCTTATCATTCATACATGCTTCATAAAATATCTGTGATGCTGATATTCTTGAATACATGATTCATTAAATATCTGCGAAGCTAATATTCTTGATTCCTTGATACATAAATGTCTGCGAAACTGATTATATTGTGAATACTTGATTCATTAAATATTTGTGAAGCTGATATTTTATGAATACATGATTAAAAAAATATCTGCGATGCAAATATTTTATTAATAGGATGAAATCTTAAGTTCATTAATCAAAATAATTCATATGATATTTTGACGAAAATGAAAGAATCGTCTTGCTTGTATGTCGATGAAATGATATTATGAATTTTAATAAAATTGGAACGTTATAATTATGCATAGAGTGAAAGGTATGGTTATCGGATATGGGAGAGAATAAATCGGGTTTTTTCAGTAAACTGGTACAGGGGCTGTCTAAGACACGCAATAATATCGTAAATGGAATTGACGCTATTTTTAGCGGCTTTTCCAGCATTGATGATGATTTTTATGAAGAGCTGGAGGAAATTCTTATCATGGCGGACCTTGGTATCAATACCACCACAGCCATTATCGAGGATCTTCGTCAAAAGGTGAAGGAGAATAAGATCAAGGATCCTTCCGAATGCCGTCAGCTCTTAATTAACAGTATGAAAGAGCAGATGCAGCTTGCAGATAACGCTTATGAATTTGAAAACAGAAAATCAGTTGTACTATTAATCGGAGTGAATGGTGTTGGTAAGACTACCTCGGTTGGTAAGCTTGCCGGTCAAATGAAGGATATGGGCAAAAAGGTTATGGTTGCCGCAGCCGATACCTTCCGTGCCGCAGCGATTGAACAGCTGACTGAATGGGCTCACAGAGCCAATGTAGAGATTATTGCACAGAAGGAAGGCTCCGATCCCGCAGCAGTGATTTATGATGCCGTAACCGCAGCGAAAGCACGAAATACAGATGTGTTATTATGTGACACGGCAGGACGTCTCCATAATAAGAAAAATCTTATGGAGGAATTAAAGAAAATAGACCGGGTAATCGAGCGTGAATATCCTGAGGCTTACCGTGAGACCTTAGTTGTTCTGGATGGTACTACCGGACAGAATGCACTTGCTCAGGCAAAGGAATTCAATGAGGTGGCTGAGATCACCGGTATCGTACTTACCAAGTTGGACGGTACAGCAAAAGGTGGTATTGCCATCGCGATTCAATCCGAGCTTGGTATACCGGTGAAATACATCGGTATCGGTGAAAAAATTGATGATCTTCAGAAGTTCAACGCAGAGGATTTCATCAATGCATTGTTTCAGAAGAATGAATAGTGACCTCGTTACGTTATTCTTTTGATTGTACTTGAAGACAGTGATAAGAAGAGAGTTTTGTAACTTCATATTTACAAACTCCCATCCTATAAATTTTAACGTGTGACAGCACGTAGATGGAGGGTTAAACCATGATGACACTAGATAAGTTTGAAGAAGCAACAGAAGCCGTCAAGAAAGTTATACTGCGCACTGAGCTGGTATACAGCGACTATTTTTCCGATACCACCGGCAATAAGGTTTATCTTAAGCCTGAAAACATGCAATTTACCGGTGCTTATAAGGTTCGCGGTGCTTATTATAAGATTAGTACCCTGACCAAGGAAGAGAGGGAACGTGGTCTGATTACTGCCTCTGCAGGCAATCATGCTCAGGGAGTTGCTTATGCAGCAAAGCTCTATAACGCAAAAGCTATCATTGTTATGCCGTCCACTACACCGTTAATCAAGGTAAATCGTACTAAGAGCTATGGTGCAGAGGTTATCTTATATGGAAATGTTTATGACGAAGCATGCCAATATGCACTTCAATTATCTCAGGAGAAGGGCTACACCTTTATTCATCCCTTTAATGATGAGGGCGTAGCAACCGGTCAGGGTACCATTGCCATGGAGATATTTAAAGATCTTCCGACGGTAGATATTATTCTGGCACCGGTTGGTGGCGGTGGTCTGTTAGCGGGTGTCGCTACTCTTGCTAAGATGCTCAATCCGAATGTCAAGGTAATCGGAGTAGAACCTGCAGGTGCAGCCTGTATGATGGAATCATTAAAAGCCGGACATGTTGTGACTCTCCCTCACATTGATACCATAGCTGACGGTACAGCCGTGAAGACTCCCGGTGACGTGGTATTTCCTTATATCCAGCAGTATGTAGATGATATTATAACCGTTGAGGATCAGGAGCTAATTGTTAACTTCTTGGATATCATTGAAAATCATAAGATGGTGGTTGAAAATTCCGGTCTTCTTACTGTAGCAGCGTTAAAGCATCTGAATTGCAAGGATAAGAAGGTAGTTTCCATCCTAAGCGGTGGCAATATGGATATCATAACGGTAGCATCAATAGTACAGCACGGCTTAATTCAAAGAGGAAGAGTATTTACCGTATCCGTTCTGCTTCCGGACCGTCCCGGTGAGCTTGTAAATGTAGCAAGTATTATAGCGAAAGCTCAGGGTAATGTTATCCGTCTTGACCATAACCAATTTGTAAGTATCAACCGAAATGCTGCAGTGGAATTAACCATTACCATGGAGACCTTCGGACAGGAGCATAAGCAGGAGATTGTACAGGCCCTGATCGATCATGGTTATAATCCGAAGATCTGCCAGCCGAACAAATTATATTAGGGTATTGTTGTTTTACATAGAAAATGGGAAAAAGTTCGTCTATTTTACCGATGCTTCAAAGGTTTACAAATATACCTGGGATTGATATAATACGAATATCTTTATATTCTGTTATTCTATCAGGTAAATTGTAACCATCTTGTAATCGTGAAAGCACCCGGATACTTAATTAAAGTTGTAAATTATCCGATTGATTTACAAAATTATTTCAGGTTAGGACAGCATATGTCCGAAGGGCGTGTTAAGCTATCAATATCCCAAGCAATATTTTCTATCATCGAATTCAGATTATGTTTCGTCGATTTAGTATTGACATTGCATGGGAAATAAGCTAATATGAATACAAGAACATTAGTTCGTATTTTGAAGGCGTGGCCTTCATAAAAAGGGAGATTAGATATGGCAAAGGATGATAAAATAAGAGCATTGGAATCTGCACTTGCGCAGATTGAAAAGCAGTATGGCAAAGGCTCTATCATGAAGCTTGGTGATACGAATGCGAATATGAATATCGAGACGGTACCTACCGGCTCCATCAGTTTAGATATCGCATTAGGCTTAGGTGGTGTTCCGAAGGGAAGAATTCTGGAGATCTATGGTCCTGAGTCCAGTGGTAAGACGACGGTAGCGCTTCATATGGTTGCTGAAGTTCAGAAGAGAGGCGGTATTGCAGGCTTTATTGATGCCGAGCATGCTCTTGACCCGGTTTACGCAAAGAATATTGGTGTAGATATTGATAATTTATATATTTCACAGCCGGATAACGGTGAACAGGCTCTTGAGATTACAGAAACCATGGTACGTTCCGGTGCAGTCGATATTATTATTGTCGACTCTGTAGCTGCATTGGTTCCTAAGGCCGAGATTGACGGTGAGATGGGTGATTCTCATGTAGGACTTCAGGCCAGACTTATGTCACAGGCACTCAGAAAGCTTACCGCAGTAATCAGCAAGTCCAATTGTATCGTAGTATTTATCAATCAGCTTCGTGAAAAGGTTGGTATTATGTTCGGTAATCCCGAGACTACGACCGGTGGACGGGCTCTTAAGTTCTATGCTTCCATTCGTCTGGATGTCAGAAGAATTGAATCGTTGAAGCAGGGCGGTGAGGTTGTCGGTAACAGAACCCGTATCAAGGTTGTTAAGAATAAGATTGCGCCTCCCTTCAAGGAAGCAGAATTTGATATTATGTTCGGCAAGGGTATCTCCAGGGAAGGCGATGTACTCGACCTGGCGGCAGAAGCCGGTATTATCATTAAGAGCGGTGCATGGTTTGCTTATAACGATGCTAAGATTGGTCAGGGTCGTGAGAATGCGAAGCAGTTCTTACTGGATAATCCTACGATCTGTGAAGAGGTAGAAGCAAAGGTAAGGGAGAAATACATGCTTCATCCTGCCAAGAATTATAATGAGGTTCTTGAATAAAATTTTATTACACTATTACAAATACCTTTTAAGGCTGTCCTCGATAGAATAGAAGATTGGTTACGAAGCTTTTGAAGCCTGTCTTTGCCGCTACTCGGGAACAGCCTTATTTATGAATACATATATAACGTTATTTCAGCTATCATCCCGTTTAGAAAGGAGAAGAAGATGTGATAATTACCAAGCTTGAAAGTACAGAAAAATCCAAGGTCCGAATCTATATAGATGAGGAATTTGCATTTATATTAACCGGTAAAGAGCTGGAAATGCTATCACTGGAAGAAGGTCAGTCCATCCTACCCGAACAGTATGAGAAGCTGATTGAGGTACTTATTTATCCCAAAGCGATCGAGAAAGCAATTTCTATTCTTAAATATATGGATCGCAGCGAACAGGAGCTGCGCTTTAAGCTGTCCAGAGCGGAATTCAGTGAAGATATCATTGACCGAGTGATCGAATATGTCAAACACTATGGTTATCTAAATGATGAACGCTTCGCGACAGCCTTTGTCAAGGCTCGCAAGAGCAGGAAAAGTAAGCTGATGATAAAGAACGAATTACAGCAAAAGGGAATCTCAAAGGATATCCTTCAGAGTGTATTTGAAGCAGAGTATGAGGCAGAGGATACGGAGGATGCCGAGATGATCGCGATCCGTAAGGCGATTGACAAAAAGACAAGAGAACACCAAAGCTTATCGGAAGAGGAAAAACAAAAGCTGATCGCTTCACTTTACCGCAAGGGCTTTGATCTTAGTAAAATAAAACAAAATCTATAAACTTTATATTTATCATGCGGCATTATGATCCATTTTATAAGAATTTAACTTGCCTTTTCCAGGTAAATATAATACAATTATAATCGGCAGAGAATTGATTAATAATTAACAATAGAAAAAATGGAGGGCTGAAAATGAGCAGTACAGCACAACTGTCAGCAAGAGAAAGAATTACTTCTTTGCTTGACGACAATAGTTTTGTTGAAGT
>JAEZKL010000056.1 GCA_023415475.1 Bacillota bacterium
TAATGAAGATCTTCTGACAAATAAAGCTTTATTTTACCGAATCATCAAGGAGTTGATCAATTTCTCCGCTGAGCATAAGCTGCTAAAGGAAGGGATCCAAATTATTAATGAAAGCTTTGATCATGTAATTAGTCATGAAATTCTTATCGAATGCCTAAACACTGTTTATGAAAAAAAAGAGAAATTCATGATGAATTATCTGACTTTGAATAAGTGGCTGCAGCTAAGAGAAAGGAATATTCCAATCGAGCAATATTTCGTCTCAAAAGGATACCGGTCTATTGCTATTTATGGCATTGGCGAATTGGGAAAACGTCTGTATCATGAGCTTCAAGGCTCTCAGATACAGGTTAAATTCGGAATTGACAGAGCCGGGAAGAGCTGCCAGGACATGGATATGAACATCTATTCACCGGATAACTTTCATAATGAGGTGGATGGTATTGTTGTAAGTGTAATAAATGACTTTGAAAGAATAGATGTGGAGCTTCGAAGCTTTTATGGAGGTCCAATTCTATCGTTGGATAAAATCATTGATGAGCTACTATATTAGAAGGGATATGTGATACGATTGCTAAACTCAAAAGTATTGCTGGGGTTGGAGTACAAGTTAGATTAAAGTATTGAATATTTTATGCGAAGGGTGCCTGAAGAAGATGAAGTGTCATGAGATAATTAAAGATAGGAACAGAGTTATTAATGTAGCGGTTACGGTTGATAATAATTATATCAAACCGTTGATAGTAATGCTGACTTCTTTGTTTTATAATAACAGGGAAAATAATTTTACTATATACTTAATTCATTCCGACTTAACTGATGAAAATATAGGAAAGGTAAGCGATCTGATTAGAAAGTATAGTCAAAGGATTTTTGTGATTAAGCTTGCTTCTACCTTATTTGAGAAGGCAACCAGTGTAGCACATGTAACAAAGGAGACCTTCTATAGACTGTTGCTTACCGAAATCATACCTCAGGAGGTTGACAAGATTCTATACCTGGACCCCGATATTATAATCAATGGATCCATCTCACAACTCTATGATAAGAAATTTCATAATCGGTTGGCCATTGCTGCTGAGGTAGCTAAGGATAATTCCAGATGGGACAGTCCAAAAAAATTGATTGGGATCCCGAAGAAGGCGGTTTATTTTAATGCAGGCGTTATGCTATTTAACTTAAAGCTGATGAGAAAAAGTCCCATTTTCTCGAAGGAATTTATGCTGGATTATGTAGTAAAGAATAATAGCCGTTTTATAGAAGGAGATCAGTCCTGTCTCAATGCATTATTATGGGACAAGATTATTATTTTAAACTGCAACTTGTATAATTATGATACCAGATTCTGTTTTGATAAAGAAAAACAAAGCTTTATGAAATATTTTATATCAGATATTCGGGATGAAAAAATAGCCTATCAAAAGTCATTAATCATTCATTATCGAGGTGCCAGCAAACCCTGGAACAGTGACTATTATGGAAAGCTATGGTACCTTTATTGGTATTATGAAAACATGACAGAATATAAAAGAAGTTTTCTTATAAACTATTTGCACCATAAGTATTCCAATATGAAGGAATATATGTCTATGATAAAAAAGAAATATCTATAAGAAAACAGAATACCGGTTGTCCACCACATTGTAATAGAATTAAGGAGAAAAGTTATGTATGATAATAAATTTTATGATAAAATGGTGAAACGTAGCAAAGTAAATAATAAGACTTCTTCCCAGGTGATTGTTCCCATCATAACTGATCTTATTAGGCCGCAGAGTGTTGTAGATGTCGGCTGTGCTCTTGGTGTTTGGACGGATACCTTTAAAAAGGCCGGTAATGTCAGAGAAGTTCTTGGCATTGATGGTGATTGGGTTGATAAGAATAAGCTATTAATCGGAAAAGATGAGTTCCGATATCATAACTTGGAGACGAAGCTGGTAATAGATAAAAAATATGATTTGGCAGTCAGCTTAGAGGTGGCGGAGCACATTTCCGGTGAGCACGCTGGTGTCTTTGTTGACAACCTGGTAAACTTAAGTGATTGTATACTATTTAGTGCTGCTATTCCTAACCAAGGCGGAACCCTTCATGTGAACGAACAGTGGCAGAGCTACTGGATCAAGAAATTCAAAGCGCGGGGATATTCATGCTTTGACTACATTCGCCCTCAGATTTGGGATAATGACCGTGTATCCTTATGTTATAGACAGAATACCTTATTATTTGTTAAGGAAAGTATGCTTGATGATCTTGGTCTACGAGACAAACTAAGCCATTGCAGTGACTTCATAGCTGATTGTGTACATCCCAAAATATATGAAATCGGAGTAACAAACGAGCAGGAATTGAAACATATTTTATCCCTACAGGTTAAAATAGTAAAGGCATTAAGAGATAAATTAAAGAAAAAGATACTGAAGTGATTATGTATCACATCGTTAAGTTATAATAAAGTACTAATCAGCGGATACAGTATAAACTTATAGAGAAAGAGATGGTTCCGCAATTTATTAACATGTATGCAAGAAAGATAAAAGTACAGTCTCAGATAGGTATGATGCTCAGAAATATTCTAATCATTATGCCTATGAACTTATTGGGTATATTTTTTAAGAAGCTTGATATCAAATTTGAGACGCTCTATGGGGTCATTTGTTTTTAGTTCGAAATAATAATGAATAGTATAAAAATATTAGGTCATGGACTTACCATATATTATCTGTAAAACAAAGCAATAGATATCTTTACATGAGATTAAGGAGCATATTATGAAGAATTGTCTCATATGGGGTATATCAGATGAATATACAGCCCATATAAACCAGATAAATTTTGAAGTACTAAAAGGAAATATAAATATACTGGCCATGATTTCAAAGGATAAATTCTCTTCTTATATCGATGGGAAGAAAATCATAGGTAAGGAGGATATAATCCAATATCAATATGATTATATCATAATATTTAATAAGGTCAGGTTTCAGGAAATTAAAGATGAGGCAATGAAGCTAGGGGTACCTGATAAAAAAATTATGAATGGTTCAATATTCCACATTCCTAATTTTGATTTTCTTAAGTATACCAGTCTTATCGAAAACCCTAAAACAATCATATCGGATGATTGCTTTGCAGCTTATATATACCATTATCTGAATCTGGAATTTGCATCACCTTTTATATTGTTTTATTTTGAAGATAAGGATTACATAAAATTATTGCAGAATATGGATTATTATTTGGAGCAGGAGCTATCCAGAGAACAGGATAGTGATATCTTAACCAATAGAATGCCAATAGGGTCATTAGGTAATAAACAAGATAAAATCTTATTATACTTTAATCATTATCATACCTTTGAGCAAGCTAAGGATGCTTGGGAGAGAAGATTAAAACGTATTAACAGCAAGAACATTTTTGTTAAGATGACAATACCGAATGATGATATTGCAATGCAATTTCATGAATTACCTTATGAAAATAAAGTGGGGTTTTATCATAAACAATTTAAGGGGGACTCAATAAAGTGTTTGCCCAGATATACGTGGCGAATCAAGGAGAAGCCTAATATATACGGATATGATTTTAGAGCCTATGTAAGAAATATGACTCACTTGGTTGAGTCTTGCGATGTGTTTAAAATGTTAAACAATGAAAAAGACTTTATGCGTGAAATATAAGATATCATGTTACAGTTTCATAAGGAGAAAAGCATGAAAATTGCAGTTGCAGGTACAGGCTATGTGGGGTTATCAAATGCAATCTTACTGGCACAGCATAATGAAGTGAAAGCAGTGGATATCATACCTGAAAAAGTTGCTATGATCAATAATCGAAGGTCACCGATTATGGATAAGGAAATTGAAGAATTTCTTAAGAACGAAGATATTAATCTGGTTGCTACTTTAGATTCAGAGGCTGCATATAGAGAAGCGGAATATGTCATAGTCTCTACACCAACAAATTATGACCCGGTAAAAAACTATTTTGATACATCTTCGGTAGAAGCAGTGATCGAAAAGGTTTTATCGGTCAACAGTGAGGCAATTATTGTAATTAAATCTACCGTTCCGGTCGGATATACAAAATCAATCAGTGAAAAATATGCGACACAAAGAATCATCTTTTCACCGGAATTTTTACGTGAAGGACGAGCTCTTTATGATAATTTATATCCGTCAAGAATAATAGTCGGTGCACCGGAGGCACATACAGAAATAAAAAGCAAATCAAAGATTTTCGGTGAGCTGCTGAGGGAAGGTGCAATAAAAAAGGATGTCGCTGTTCTATATACGGAAACAACGGAAGCAGAGGCAGTAAAACTGTTCTCTAATACATATTTGGCGTTACGTGTGGCATATTTCAATGAATTGGATACCTATGCTGAAATTAGAGAGTTAGATACAAAACAGATTATTGAAGGAGTATGCCTTGATCCACGAATCGGCAGTCATTACAATAACCCCTCCTTTGGGTATGGTGGTTATTGCCTTCCGAAGGATACGAAGCAGCTTCTTGCTAATTATGACTCGGTACCCAACAACATTATTGCTGCCATAGTGGAGGCAAACCGTACCAGAAAAGATTATATATCCGAACGGATCATGGAGAGAAGCCCCAAGGTTGTTGGGATATATCGACTCACCATGAAGTCGGCTTCGGATAATTTCCGAGACTCATCAGTGCGAGGAGTAATGGAACGTATCAAAGATAAGGATGTGGAAGTTGTTATTTATGAGCCGACAGTCAAGGAAGACACATTTTTTGGCTCCAGAATAATAAAAGACTTAGAGGAATTTAAGAGAATTTCTGATGTGATTGTTGCGAATAGATATCATGATGAAATAAGTAGCGTTATCGATAAGGTATATACAAGAGATTTATATTTTAGAGATTAATTATCACCAAGCTTTAACAATTTGGTTTAGGAAGGGCGAAATCTTATGAAATGTATCTATCTAAATCCAATCTTGGAAGCAGGTTTGCATCAGGACGTTTCATTTCAGAAAAAAGTATCTTATACTGGTAATAATACGGGAAACATGGTTTTTGTAGACGCAATTAAGCAGCAGCTTATCTATGAAAAAGAAGTCAGGTTAGGAGACCCAATACTGAATGAGATTGGAGAAGATTACATCGGTGTACTGTCATGTGCAAATATGATCAATATAAGCGATCCTATTCTGGAAGCGTATGTTGATCCGATTTGTGATCTGAAGTTTTCAATAACACTAGCCGGGTTAGGTGCACAAGGAACCAAGGAGTTGAATACACCGCATAAACTGATGGAAGCAATGCCAAAGGAAAGAATTCGTGCTTTGTTAAGATTATGCGAAAGAGTGGTTTCAATAGGAATCAGGGGAGAATTTACTGCGGAATGCCTGGAATTGGTTGGGATTCGAAATTATCATATCATCGGTTGTCCGTCGTTATATCAGTATGAAGAGAATTTTAGGGAATTGAAACAGCCTCATACAGATAAATGTGTCTTTTATACGGCAACAAAGCTGGCTTATGAGCATAAAATTTTAGAATTCGCTATCCGAAATAACATGAAATGGATTTTGCAATCTATGACGGATATGCCGCTTACTGTATATGAGAATCGTAGCATTACAGATGAGGTAGTTCAGAGAAATTTTCCTGGGTATCACGGCGATATCGGTTTACTCGAGAAATATATGAGAAAAAATGCAGTCATGTTCTTTAGGATGAAAGAATGGTATGAATATTTGGAGAAGGAAGATTTTACTTTTTCCTTTGGCGGCAGATTTCATGGAAATGTAGCAGCGATGAGAAGCGGAATTCCTGCTTTATGGATTGTTCATGACAGTAGAACGAAAGAGTTAACTCAAATATTTGACTTACCATCCATTGATTATTTGAAGCTTAGTAAAATAAAGTGTGTGGAAGAGCTGATAGACTATTGCTCGTATGAAAAATTTTACAAAAAATATCCAAGGATGTTTCATGAATACAATCAGTTCCTGAAGGAAAACGGAATTGATAGCGTATGGAAAAGAGGATAACAGCTTTGATGAAAGAACTATATCAACTATTATATAAAAATGCGGATATGATAGATATTATTGATAAGATAATATTTTTTTTCCATGCCCAAAACTTCGATAAGGCTTTTCGATATTCCACCAATCTTCTGCATCATCTCGATGTTAATATGAACTTGATACAAAGGATTGCCGGGGCTGAGAGAGCAGAATATCTGAATCATGCACTTATAGACCTGCTTACTGCTCAGGAGACAAAGGATTATGTATTGCAAGCGGATTTATATGAGCTTCAGATTCGTCCGTTTTTAGTCAGCCTTCAAGAAGACATGATTACGAGTGATGGGTTTTCTTATGACGAGACTCTTTTCCCGAATAATAGAGAAGCGATAAACCAGAAGAATCCGAGTTTATGCGAGCTGATATACCTGGGAATATCTCCTTATGGACTTGCGGAGAAAGGATATGAGATTGAGTTTTCTTCCTGCGGTTTAATGACCTGCGCCATAACGGATAATGTTGGAAGATATTATTTACACAGTAACAACAGAATATCCGATGAGGCCTATACTCTGGCCTCTTCCTGGTATGAGGAGGAGATTACTACTTATATTGTGTATGGGTATGGCTTGGGATATCATATTAAGGAGTTGTTGCAGTTAGATAGCAGTATACACATCGTGGTATATGAGTCAGATTTATATGTTCTCAAGCTGGCAGCTGCTTATACACGGATGGCTGGACTTATCAGTAAATCGAACCTGGAATTGATTTATGACCCTAAGAATATAGGGTTATTGCATAGGCTGAGCAACCTTAAGGGAGATGAAAAATTTGTTATACACTACCCGTCGCTCCGTAATGTACGAGACACTTCAATTAAGGATAAACTGGAGAATTATTTTGTACAATATAGTTCGGTTGCCAATCAGTTGAAGCTACTGAACGGTAATTTTCTGGAGAATATTAAGCATTTTGATGGTCTTGTAGATGAGCTAAAGGATCAGTTTATCAATAAAGATTTGTTTATTGTTGCAGCAGGTCCTTCTCTGGATAAAAATTTTCATCATCTAAAAGCAATTAATCACAATACAGGTATCATCCTGGCAACCGGGACAGTTTTTAAGAAACTGTTGGCAGCAGGAATTCCGGTAGATTATATTATTGTTACTGATCCAAATGAGAGAGTCTATACTCAGATTGCAGGTTATGAGAAGTCTGAGATACCTATGTTGTACTTATCGACTGCGTTTCGAGGGTTTTCAAGAAATTATCAGGGTAAGAAATATATGATTCTGCAAAAGGACTATAACAAATCGGAGGACTTTGCATTAAAAAAAGAGGCAATGTTAGTTCAGACGGGCGGTTCCGTAAGTACAACCGCATTGGATTTAGGAATTACATTTGGATGCCGGCGTATCATATTCCTAGGCTTGGATTTGGCCTATACCGATAATTATGTGCATGCTGCAGAGACTTCTCGAAGAAATCTAGCCTCAACCGAAGACCTTCGGCAAGTGGAGGATATTCATGGAAAGCTTGTCTATACCAGTAGAACACTTGATATGTATCGACAATGGATAGAGAAGCGGATTAAAGATGTACAAGGAATTGAGTTTATCGATGCTACTGAGGGTGGAGCGAAAATTAAGGGGATGAAGACACTAAAAATGAGTGATCTTTTTCAGGTGTAAGCAACCAGATACATTCAGGTGCATTGATAGAAGCCTTCGGTGAAGATGTTTGCTTTATAAAAGCGCATTTTTACGAGGGCTTCTTTTGTTTTTGGAGATAACAAAGGCTAAGAGTAATTAGAAATCGGGTTAAGTTTCATTACCAAATTGCCGATATTATTGTATGGGTTTAATTATATTAACAGAAGCCAAATAATTCTGAAAAAGTAGCTTGCTTATTAAGACGAAGATGATATTTTATTAATATTTTTGATTTGTTAGAAAATGGATGATTTTTGGTGAAAAAAGCTGTATAATTAAAATGAATTATAGCGGCTGGGAAAATTATGGAACCATAAGGTATATGGATCACATGGAGGTGTAAATTGATGAAGAAATTAAGTATGAAACTAATGTTACTTCTTGTTCTTGTTACTGCCGGTGTTGTATTTTCACCGAAGCAGGAGTCGCTAGCGGCAGTAGGAGCGGTAGAGGTATGCGCGGTATCCTACACAGACGAAAGTATCCTGGTATTTACGAACGAAAATACCAAGATATACTTTGGAACTGAAATAGATGTGGCAAGAAATAATTGGGATGTAATTGAAGTCGGTACGGATAAGATAGCAGTCATTGATATATCCTGGCTATCTTCAAATGTTGAGAACATTCTTATAATCAAAGGAGATAAGGTCGGGACACAGTCCAGAGTTATTATAAATAAAAAGCCACAAAAGCTGGAGGTTTCGATTAATTATAGCCAGCTGGATTCGCTTGCTCCAAATGCTAACATAGGACCAATTCTAAACGTGATGTCCAGCGAAGGCACTGCAACCAACCCGCTTAACTTCGATGATCTTCAGTGGAAAAAGGGAGATGATGGTCGTTGGCTTTCTAGCGGATTACTTACAAAGAGGGTTTTGGAGAATTATCTAATTCGAGGAACGAACCTATATTTTAGAGTAGCACCGGTAGATGATATCGTTAGTGCTTCAACAGATATCAGAGAAAAGGTTAAGAATTTTCCTTATGATTATATTGATTTCTCTACCTTAACTACTAAGACATACTTTCCGGACGGTTCCAAGGGACGACGGGCAAGCAGTGAAGTAAAGCTGAAGATCGCCAAGCAAGCTACACTTCCTGTTACAGGAGTGGACGGTGAAAAATTTACCGTTAATATTAAGTACGGACAGGAATATCGAGTTAAAGATAATAGTGGAAGCATTATCACTGATTGGACGAAGGTCACGGACAGAGCAATTAAGAAGTTACCTTTATCTACTATGATTCAGGGTGCCAGAGACGGCTTAACCGCCGCTAAAGCCTTCCAGGAGATGTTGATTGAGATTAGAAATTATTCCACCTCGAAGGCTTCGTCCTCGAAGATTATTGAGACACGTCTGAATGCTCAGCGTATTTTACCCGGTACCATTGTTTCCGGGGCAGCGCCTTCTGATATAACTGCCTCCGATATGAATAATATTTATATATCCTATAACGGTACAAAGAATATTAATATTCAGATACCCTCTGCCACAGTAGATAATCCCTATGAATACTGTGTTGTCAAAGAAGGGGATAGCTTTGATTTGAACAGAGCCTCCTGGACTACGATATCAAAGGGAACAATAGTGAAGATACTATCCACTAAAGCGGTGGACAAATCCACACTATACATCAGACAGCAGGAGATTAAGTACAAGGCAGCAAGCGCAACAAAATCAGCCGTAGCTTTTAAGCTGGCATCAACCATGGGAACCTTTAAGGTTCATTATCCTTCCATACCTACTACCGAGAAAAAGACTTATGTATTTACCAAGGGATATACTACTGCACTTACGATCGATGTTACTCTGAATGTTAAAGGGAAGCTGCCCTTTGAGACAGGTCTTAAATATATCAAGCTTGGTACCAAGGATGTACCTGTGGTTGGCGTACCGACTATAAACCCGTCTATCTCCGGTGGTATTGATCCTGACACTGTATATACCATGAGAATAACTCTTGACAGCAATGCATTGAAGAATATGACGAACTGTACCGCAAGAGCACTTAGTATCTATTATAATAACGGCACCGTTGACAAGACATCAGCTAAGCTGACCATCAAGAACCCCACGGATGCGCTAAGTATAGTTACCAAAGCACCGGAAGTAGGTAGTGCCGATGGAACCACCAGAGTATTTTTAGTGAGTGCTACGGGTGTGGACAATCATCTGATATATGAGATAACGGCTGATCAAGTAACCGGAAAGAAGATGGAAGAAAAGTTTGAAGGAACGAAAGTCTTTACCGACGGAATGGATATTGCAATAGTAGCAGATAAATGGCTAACCATTTATGAACTGGATAAGGATAACTATATTATGAAATATAAGTCAATTCAGATTAAAGCAGCGGATATTAAGCAACCCTAGTTCAGTGCACCTTAAGGAAGACAACATGGAGGTAATATGATAACAATTAGTGTCTGCATGATAGTAAAGGATGAAGAAAAGGTTCTTGCAAGATGTCTCGATTCTCTGAAGGAAATAGCGGACGAGATCATCATCGTGGATACCGGCTCCGGTGATTCTACCAAGAGCATTGCTACCCGGTACACCGATAAAATCTATGACTTTACTTGGATTTATGATTTTTCGGCTGCCAGAAACTTCTCCTTTTCTAAGGCAACAATGGATTATATCTATGTGGCAGATGCAGATGAAGTTCTTGATGAAGTTAACAGGCAACGGTTTCTGCTTTTAAAGCAGAAGCTGTTGCCGGACATAGAAATTGTACAGATGAAGTATGCAAACCAACTGGCTTTCAATACGACTTATAACTTTGATGTGGAATATCGTCCAAAGCTATATAAGCGCCTCCGTACCTTCTTCTGGATCGAACCTGTCCACGAGAGTGTCAGACTTTCACCCCTGATCTACGACAGCGAGATTGAGATACAGCATATGCCGATCTCCGGGCATGCAGGGAGAGATTTTGATGTTTTTCAAAGGACAATTCAGCGTGAGGGCATGTTGTCCGCTAAGCTATTTGGAATGTATGCCAGGGAGCTCTTTATCGCAGGGGAGGATAAGGACTTTGAAGAAGCCTTTGATTACTTTCGTGAATTTGCTGACAAAGCAGAGGGTAATGATCAGGAACGAAAAATATGCGAATGTATCCTAGCCAGATGTTATCGTCTGCGCAGGGATCCGGCCGGCTTCATGAAGTATTGTCTTCACAACATAGCCGACAATAAAGCAAGCGCGGAAGTATGCTATGAACTGGGTGAATACTATAGGGGATTGGGAGATAATCAGGAAGCAATCATTTGGTATTATAATGCTGCATATGAGACGGTATGTGAATTGAATATTCATTATGCCGGTGATTATCCTTTGCGAAGGCTGTCAGAGTGTTATCATGACATAGGAAACCTTGAGCAGGAGCAAGCTTATCAGGCATTATATGAAGCATGGAATATTGGAGATACAAACTGATTATTTGCCCTTGATGGAGCAGTGGGAGGTTAACTACTTGATACAGAACATAAGAGATATCTTCAAATTAAATACTAAGCTATTAGGTGAGATGGATAAGGCGGTTTGCTATTTCCGGGAACAGCAGTGTGACAAAGCCTTAGAGCTCATCGTGAATTCCATTGACGAGGTAAGGCAAAGCATAGAAGCTATTATATTAAATCGCGAATATTTTAATTTGGTTAATACAGAATCTATGCTGGAGATGTTGACAGGTATCCTGGGGGCTAAGAAGAATAGGGATTACATTCTGTTGGCAGATCTTCTGGAGCTTCAGCTTATCAACTTTTTAATCGGGGTTCAGGAGCTGATCATCGGAAAAGAAGAGATTGAATTTGATGAACAGAGCTATCACGAAAATATGGATCTTCTACTTGCACATAGTGAAGGTCTTAGCCTTAGATTAAAGGAACCGATTAATACATCGAAATTATTAGAAAGTGGCTATCGTATTGAGTTTACTTCCTGCGGTCTTATGACACTGGCAGCAGAGAATGAAGGTCAGACCTTTTACTTTCATACCAACAATAAGGTTCAATCCGAGGCATTTCAATTAGCCAGGCATTGGTATCGGGCGGATAAGACGAGCTATACCATCTACGGCTTTGGAATGGGATATCATATACAGGAATTGCTTGCAATTGCTCCTGAGGCGGATATTACAATATATGAATCGGATATCAACGTACTTCAGCTGGCCTGTGCCTTTACTGATATAAGACAGGTATTTTCATCACCTAGGGTGAAGCTGTTTTATGATCCTGAGTTCATATTGTTGCGGGAGCAGCTGCCAAGGCTTGAAGAGTCACAGAGCTTTAGAGTACATTATCCTTCCTATAAGAATGTCAAGAATGCGGAGAGTAGAATGCTTTTGGCTGATGCACTTCCATGGCTTAAGACAATTGAGTATTAGATACTTCTGTTAGGACGTGATAATAATTATTTATCAAATATTTTTACCTAATTAGAACATGTCTTGATAAGTTAAAAGGGTTATGGCATAATAGTAATGTAAAAAAAAGTAATTCCGTCTGAACCTGGGAGCAATAAGGAGGTTGGGTTATGATTTATATTTTCATTGTATTAGTTATTGTCATCGGAGAATGCTATATCAAGAATTATATTGAGAAAAATAGAAAATTGGGAGAACGGCAGGAGATACTGAAAGGGAACATCATCATCCGAAAGCATCATAACGAGGGAGCATTTCTTAATTTTATGGGTGAAAAAAAGGAGATGCTAAAGACCATTTCCTGTATCCTTTTAGGTCTTGTATCTCTCCTCTTTATCATTCTTCTTCCCAAGAAAGGGAAGAAAGTATTTAAGCTTGGATTAGCCTTCGCTTTAGGTGGTGCGATCAGCAATGTATCGGATCGTATTAAGCGGGGCTATGTGGTGGATTACTTCAGCTTCAATTGCAAGAAGCTGAAGAGTATTATATTCAATCTGTCCGATATTGCCATCTTTCTGGGTTCCGGTCTGATGCTGCTATCTTCCCTGTTCACTGCTATAAGAGAGGGAAGCACCGATAAAACCGCGGAATAAAGGATGAGGCTTATTTGGTCTTGATTTGAACTCAGGATGAGCCTGGGTAGCCAAGAACCAGGGATGATCCTCTATTTCTATCATTTCCACGATACGGCCATCAGGAGAAAGACCGGAAAGCTTCAGCTTATGCTCGATAAAATCATTGCGATAATAATTATTTACCTCATAGCGGTGGCGGTGTCTTTCATGGATGATCTTCTCACCATAAAGCGCATATGCTTTACTGCCCTCGACAAGGACGCAGGGGTAGGAACCGAGTCTTAAGGTTCCGCCGATATCCTCTATGCCATCCTGCTCCGGCATAAGATGAATAATGGGGTGAGTGGTAGAAGGATTTAATTCAACGCTGTGAGCGTCCTCAAAGCCGATTACATTTCTAGCGAATTCTACAAGTGCCAACTGCATGCCAAGACATAATCCCAGGAAGGGGATTTTGTTCTCTCTGGCATAGCGGATGGCATTTATTTTGCCCTCGATGCCTCGGTCGCCAAAGCCTCCGGGAACGACGATACCGCTGACATCACCAAGAAGCTCCCCAACATTATCCTTTGTTACATCTTCGGAGGGAATCCATTTGATTGTAATGGAAGCATTGTGGGCTACCGCACCGTGCTTCAAGGACTCAACAACACTGATATAGGCATCATGAAGCTGGGTGTATTTGCCGACCAGTGCAACCTTTACTTCTGTCTTCGGATTCTTGAGAGAATGAACCATCTGCTCCCAATCGGTCAGATCCGGTTTCGGGCAGGATAGATGCAGGCATTCCAGAGTCACCTCGGCAATATGCTCCTGCTCCAGAGCAAGAGGTGCTTCATATAGATATTCTACATCAAGATTTTGCAATACATTGGAGCTTGGTACATTACAGAAGAGTGCAATTTTGTCTTTAATACCGTCCTCCAGAGGATGTTCGGTACGGCATACAATGATATCCGGACGAATTCCCATACCCTGTAGCTCCTTTACACTTGCCTGGGTGGGCTTTGTCTTCATCTCACCGGAGGCTTTCAGATAAGGAATCAAGGTTACATGAATCAATGCAACATTATGATCACCGACATCCTGACGGAATTGTCGGATTGCTTCGAGAAAAGGCTGGCTTTCAATATCACCGACGGTTCCACCTACCTCGATGATGGCAATATGCATCTCTTCACTGGAATTATTTCTGTAAAAACGGCTTTTAATCTCATTGGTGATGTGAGGAATGACCTGAACCGTGCCTCCGCCAAAATCCCCTCGTCTTTCCTTTGATAATACGGACCAGTATATTTTACCTGTTGTAACATTGGACATCTTATTAAGACTTTCGTCAATGAACCGCTCATAATGCCCAAGATCAAGATCCGTTTCCGCGCCGTCATCTGTAACGAATACTTCACCATGCTGAATGGGATTCATAGTACCCGGATCAATGTTGATATACGGGTCAAATTTCTGCATGGTAACATGATAACCGCGGGCTTTCAATAATCGCCCAAGAGAAGCGGCAGTGATGCCTTTACCCAAACCGGATACGACACCACCTGTGACAAATACGTATTTCGTAGCCATGATTTTACCTCCTGAATAATGTTATTATTTCAATATCTATTATTTTTAAGCAATAAAAAAAGCCTTCCTAGCTGAACAAACGATAGGTTTAAGGCAAAAATGGGTGAAGTTAGCCGGCCGATCCTTATGGTGGACCTTAAACCATGTTCCGGCTCCCTTGCTGGAAATGTACAATTTTATACTTTATTAGAATGCATTCTGAGAATACTTTTAAAAACATAGTATACTATAATATAGGTTAGAAGTCAATTACCTTCATAGACAAAGAAATCTAACAACAATAAAAACGTAGTGTATATTATGACGATTAATCTTTCAAGCAATTAATTGATTAGCCCTAAATGGTCTACAAAATAATGGGACTGGTTATGTGACATTATCATAGAATATCAATTCTTCCTGTTGTAGAATGGCATGAGGAAGTGGGGTGATGAATTACCGGAGAATAAATAGTTTTGATTTTCCTTGTATTTCATTCAAAAAAGTATTATGGTTAAGTTGTACACAATTTAATCACAGAATTTTAAGAACAATTTAATTGATTTATGGAAAGACTATCAGTATAATGAGTTATACAGTCCATATTGGCAGAAACAGGACTTCAGGTCCGTTAGTATAAATACGATTAGCTCTACAATTAGGAGGATTTCATGGATAATAATAATAATAAACCGAATAAGAATGGGACGCCGAACAGGATGATCATCATCATCACACTGGTGTCAGCGCTTGTCGTCTGGTATATGTTCTGGACTTTTTCAGAACAAATTAAGGACAGTACTCATAAAGAGATTACCTATGATGAATTCACGCAAATGCTGGAAGATGGCAAGGTTAAGGAAGTTTTAGTAAAAAATGATAATACGATTGTAATCACGCCAAGGGATGTTCCGGAAAACGGTTTGGCTATAACTTATTATACCGGCGGCTTTTTGGATCTTGAGCTGGTGAATCGGCTCGAAGCAGCGGGGAATGTAAAGTACTCCCAAGAGGTCAGCGACAACAGTTCTTCTATTATTACCATGATATTATCCTATGTATTGCCCTTTGTTGCCATCTATGTGGTAATGTGGTTCCTATTCCGCACCATATCAAAAAACAGCGGTGGTGTCATGGGAGTTGGAAAGAGTAATGCCAAGGTCTACGTAGAGAAACAGACGGGAGTCACCTTTAGGGATGTTGCAGGTCAGGAGGAAGCGAAGGAATCGTTGACTGAAATCGTAGATTTCCTTCATAATCCTGCAAAATATACCCGGATTGGTGCAAAGCTTCCAAAGGGTGCATTGCTGGTCGGACCGCCCGGTACCGGTAAAACACTACTTGCGAAGGCAGTGGCCGGTGAAGCCAAGGTGCCGTTCTTCTCTCTGTCCGGTTCTGACTTCGTGGAAATGTTCGTAGGTGTCGGCGCCTCCAGAGTGAGGGATTTATTTAAGCAGGCACAGCAAACCGCTCCTTGTATCATATTTATTGATGAGATCGATGCCATCGGTAAAAGCCGTGATTCCCATTACGGCGGAGGTAACGATGAGCGTGAACAAACCTTAAATCAATTACTGTCTAACATGGACGGCTTTGATTCCTCCAAAGGTCTCGTAGTTCTTGGGGCAACCAATCGTCCTGAGGTTCTGGATAAAGCGCTGCTTCGTCCCGGACGTTTTGATCGTAGAATTATTGTAGATAAGCCGGATTTTAAGGGTAGAGTCGATATCCTGAAGGTGCATGCCAAGAATGTATTAATGCATGATTCGGTAGATTTAGATGCAATCGCAAGAGCAACCTCCGGAGCGGTAGGTTCTGATCTGGCCAATATGATTAATGAAGCTGCAATCTTAGCGGTAAAACAGGGAAGAACCGTAGTTACCCAGGAGGATTTGTTTGAATCCGTTGAAGTAGTTATTGCAGGTAAGGAGAAGAAGGACCGAATTCTCAGCAAGGAAGAGAAGAAGATAGTGGCTTATCATGAGGTTGGTCATGCTTTAGTAACTGCTCTGGAGAAGAATGCGGAGCCTGTACAGAAGAACACCATCGTACCGAGAACCATGGGTTCTCTGGGTTATGTTATGCAGGTTCCGGAGGAAGAGAAATATCTCATGAGTAAGGATGAAATATTAACACGTATTGTCACCCTCTATGGTGGCCGTGCGGCAGAGAAGCTGGTATTTGACTCCATTACCACAGGCGCATCCAATGATATCGAGAAGGCAACCTCACTTGCCAGAGCGATGGTTACCCAATACGGTATGTCAGAGAGATTCGGACTTATGGGTCTGGAATCCGTGGAGAATAAGTATCTGGATGGCAGAGCCGTACTTAACTGTGGGGATGATACTGCCGGAGAGATTGATAAAGAGGTAATGCAGATACTGAAGACCTGTTATGACAGAGCAGAAGAGCTTCTAGCAGGAAGCCGCGAGGTTCTGGATAAGATAGCGGATTATCTGATTGCTAAGGAGACCATCACCGGTGAAGAGTTCATGAAGATATACAAGGAAGTGAAGGGAATAGAGGATGAACCTCAGGAGGAACCTCAGGCAGAGCCCCTGGATAAATCAACAGAGAATCCGCAAATGTAGTAATCAAAGAAATAGATATAATGCAAAAGGGCTGTCGTTAGACAGCCCTTTTAGGTTCTAATAATCTTGATTCATATCTTCAAATATACTGATTTCCTTCCCTTGCTCTGAGGGTATCTCTGTTTCCTTCATAGGTAGGGGTGGCTCTGGAATGACCATGCTTTATAATCTTCTCTTAATGATTTCCTGTACCAGGGATACCATCTCTTCCTCCGCACCCCAGCTGGTATTAAAGAGGATGCCCTGTCCGCCGCCTGCACTGATTGCAGATACGAAGATTTCTTCTCCGTGCCCAACAATCGTAAGACTCAAGCTGGTTCGGTTTCCATTTCTCATAAAGTATTTATCATATACCCGGACTGCAATTCTGATCTCATCAGAATGATAATCACTCTGGTCAACCAGATTCATCGAGTAGGCATCCTGCATGATTCCCTCATGGATCTGATTAACAATCCTGCTAAAATCTCCGGATAGCTTCTGTTCATATTTCGCCATATCAATTCCTCCCATTCATAGATTTAAAGGTGCCGGTAACAAATAAAAAACATATTACCAACTATTTCCGATTATACAACATCTATAACCACTTATCTACTATAGTAAGGAATTTATTATTTAAAATTAAGATAATCCTAAAGTTCGCAGCGAAACAATCCTTCCCAAGATTTAATCAGAAAATCAAAGCTAATTATCCTTCTATTGATAGCAGGGCGGCTTTCGTCGCATGAATCAACGTTGTATCAAAGAGTGGGATGGAGGTATCCTGCTGTTCAACCAGTAATCCGATCTCGGTGCAGCCAAGAATAATACCATCAGCGCCTGTAGCTGCCAGAGACTGGATATCCCATTATATAACAAACGAATTAATAATACGTTGCTTATAATTATTTTAGACATCCCTACCCTTATCCTTAAATTATTTAGGAATTTCATATTTTTCCATTTTGTGCTAAAATAGATCTTGAACAACATCTATTCCAGAGACTTATTACTTTATATAAAATAGTTTGTGTTTTGTGAAGAATAGTCCGAAGGATTTTGTAAGATAATTGTAAGATTTCTATCAATGAAAACGAAAGATTTCTAAAATATAATCAGGGTAGGTTTTTAGGAAAGGATTTGAACATGAATGGCGCAAGAATATTAGTAGTGGATGACGACAGGGAAATTGTTAAGGCGATTGATAAGCTGCTGTCTATGGAAGGATATGAGGTGTTAAAGGCGTATAACGGGTTGGAGGCGATGGAGGTGTTAATAAATCAGGAGGTCCAGCTGCTTTTACTGGATATCATGATGCCGAAGCTGGATGGTTTGTCGACGACCATGAGGATCCGTGAGAAGAAAAACATCCCAATCATTTTGCTATCAGCAAAATCAGAGGAAAGTGATAAGATTCTTGGTCTTACTATGGGAGCGGATGATTATATCACAAAGCCCTATCATCCTCAGGAATTGGTAGCCAGAGTAAAAAGCCAGCTTCGACGTTACCTGTTTCTCGGAGATGCTGCTAATCACAGCAGATCGGGAGAAATTCTGATAGGCGGACTGCTGCTTGATACGGTTTCCAAGAGGCTTTCTGTAGACGGTGAAGCGGTGAAGCTTACTGCCACTGAGTATAAGATATTAGAGCTTCTGATGAGTCATGCCGGTATGGTATTTTCTGCGGAGGATATTTATGAAAGGGTATGGAATGAACCGGCTTATTCTATTGAGAATACTGTAATGGTACATATCAGACGCATTCGTGAGAAAATTGAGATTAATCCTAAAGAGCCAAATTATTTAAAGGTGGTGTGGGGGATTGGATACAAAATTGAGAAATCTTAAATATCATAAGCTTACCAAAGCGGTTGTTTTCCTTGTCATAATCGCATCCTTTACTATGGCGAGGATACAGCTTCAGCTTGGTTTACAGAAGAGGCTTGATCCGGAATGTTTGATTGAGCCGAATTATCACATGAGTAAGGATTTCTTTGATCAGATGGAGGATGCTCTTTCGAAGGTGTCCCAAATAGCATATAGACAGGAAGAACTAGTAAATGTACCCTTCTATTATTACATTAACGTTGATTCAAAGGAGTACTCGAATACCGGTCGAATGGATCGTGGATATTATGAGAGTTTTACGAGAGCCTTCTTTTATATGGAGGATGGGGAATGGATGAGCGGAACCAATTCGTACAATACAAAGAAGCTTGGGCATGGCCTGTTTTCTGATTATACCGCCTATGTTGCTTTTTCGAATGATTTCATGGATGCGAAGCAAAAAATCTGGAGTGATTGCCGGGCTGAGCTGATGCCGAATGCGATTCTATGCCTGATCGGCCTATTTCTTAGCTTATCCCTTACTGTATTCTCCTGTATCATTACCGGCAGGAAAGCGGAGGATAAGGCTGTGTATTTGAAAAAGCTGGATAGAAGCTATACGGAGTTATTACTTTTCATTCTTGCTTTGGCAATCTGGTTTTATACAAATGATATGATGCAAATTCTAACGGATGATATATCAATTGGAGTCAAATTGGATCAATTCAAGTGGAATATCATTAAACAAATCACCGTAACAAACACTACAAGAATGTTACTTATCACCGGGGCGACGATACTCTTTAGTACCACAGTTCTGCTGCTTTTACATTCACTGATCAGAAAGCTTAAAGCGAAAAGGTTAATCGGTGATAGTTTATTATACAGGATTTATCACAGGCTGTACCAATTATACCGATATCTTTTCTATGGGGATATATTCCGTACAGAAACCCTTGCCAGGAATCTTCAATTTAGGCAGTTAATCTTTTTGATCAGTACGATTATCTCGTCTTCCGCGATTGCAGCCTTTGTGGCTTTTGGCCAAAGATGGTTTATCCTACCGCTGGTGTTGGAGGTCCTGGTTATCTTATGGTACACCAAAGGAAATAATAACATCTATGATAGGATTAACCAAGAAATTAGAGAAGCCACACAGGAGCAGATAAAATCGGAGCGAATGAAGGTAGAGCTGATTACCAATGTATCCCATGATTTAAAGACGCCACTTACCTCAATCATCAGCTTTATTGATTTATTATCGAAAGAAAATAATCTTTCGGAAGGAGCAAAGGATTATATCAGAATACTTCAGGATAAATCGGAGCGATTGAAGAATATCGTCATGGATCTGTTCGATTTAGCCAAGAGTACCAGCGGAGATGTAAAACTGGAATACGACTATATTGACTTAGGGAAGCTGATCAGGCAGACCCTGGCTGATCTCGATGATCGGATTGAGGCCTCCGGACTATCCTTTAAAACCAAGCTTCCGGAAAAACCAGTTCAAATTTATGCAGATGGAAATAAGCTTTACCGCGTCTTTCTCAATATAATAGACAATGCACTGAAATATTCAATGCACGATACCAGGGTATATATTGAATTAACATTAAATAATAATAAAGCAGTGGTCTCGATGAAGAATATTGCAGGCTATGATATGAATTTTTCTGCACAGGAAATCCTTCAACGATTCACCCGGGGAGATCAGGCTAGAACCTCGGAGGGCAGTGGATTGGGCTTGTCCATAGCCGAAAGTTTTACCAGGGTCTGTGGTGGCGACTTTCAGGTTGAAGTGGAGGGGGATATGTTTAAGATCTATCTAAGCTTTGATCAAGCAGAAAACCAAAATCAGGAGATAGATATAGTAAATACCTCCCAAGAGTAACAGTAAGTTGAATACTTTATTAGGAAGGAAACGGCGTGCCATGACGAAATCGTATCGGATTATAGCACGCCGTCCTTTCACACCAGACGGTTGAAGATATATAAAATTACAATGAATTCGTTTTTTCATCAGATGATAAATGCTATTCTAATTTTGTTCTCAAAATTCTATCATTATATTTCAAATTGTCTCCACTGCAAAATCATGCTATAATCAATGTAAATTCAGAAACACATATACGATACTGGTGCCTAAGTTCATGACGATTAAATTTATGTATCAATTCATCTCGTAGAGGGAGTATAGTCAGAATGGAGATTTTATGTTTAATATAGAAGAAGAACTGAAGAAATTACCGGCAAAGCCCGGCGTCTATATCATGCGGGACGATAAAGATAATATTATCTATGTCGGCAAAGCAATTATATTAAAGAATCGGGTGCGGTCTTATTTCCAGAACAGCCGTAACCATACAGAGAAAATCAGACAGATGGTCGAACGGGTCGATCATTTTGAATATATTATTACGGATTCGGAGTTGGAGGCATTAGTACTGGAGTGTAACCTGATTAAGGAACACATGCCCAAGTATAATACGATGCTTAAGGACGATAAGACCTATCCCTATATCCGGGTAACTACCAATGAGGCTTATCCCAAGGTGTCCATTTCCAGAGAGATGAAGAAGGATAAGGCAAAATATTTTGGCCCCTATACCAGTGTGAATGCGGTAAAGGATACTCTGGAGCTCCTTCGCAGAATCTATAAGATTCGAACCTGCAACCGCATACTTCCAAGGGATATCGGTAAGGAGAGGCCATGTCTTTACTACCATATGGGCCAATGTGATGCTCCCTGTCAGGGTTATATCTCAGAAGCGGAATACAAATCGAATATTAATGAGGTTATGGAGTTTCTGAACGGCAATTATAACAGAGTCGGTAAGATGCTGGAGGAGAAGATGACGGCCGCTTCCGAAGCTTTGGAGTTCGAGAAGGCAGCGGAATATCGCAATCTATTAGGTAGTGTCAGACAGATTGCCAACCGGCAGAAGATCACCAATACCGATCAGGTTGATCGGGATATTGTTGCATTTGCCAGAGATAAGGATGAAGCTGTTGTACAAACCTTCTTTATTCGCAGCGGTAAGCTCATCGGAAGAGACAATTTCCATCTGTCCGGGGTACAGGACGAGGAGGATGGCGATATTATGGCAAGCTTCCTGAAGCAGTTCTATGCAGGAACACCCTATATACCGAAGGAGATTTTCCTCGGAACCAGAACGGAGGAGGAGGAACTGATCACCGAATGGCTTTCGGCAAAACGTGGACAGAAGGTATATCTTAAGGTTCCTCAAAAGGGAGAGAAAGAGAAGCTGGTAGAGCTTGCTAGAAAGAATGCTGAGCTTGTGTTAAATCAGGATATTGAGAAAATAAAAAGAGAAGAGGCCAAGACGGTCGGTGCCTTGAAGGAGCTGGCAGCATATCTGGACCTACCCTTGGTAGAGAGGATTGAATCCTTTGATATTTCCAATACCTCAGGCTTTGAATCGGTAGGTTCCATGGTGGTCTATGAGAAGGGTAAGCCGAAGAAAGCAGATTATCGCAAATTCAAGCTTCGTACGATACAGGGACCGGATGATTACGCCTCAATGTATGAGGTCTTGACCAGACGTTTTACTCATGGGATGAAAGAGCAGGAGCAGCTGAAGGAGAAGCAGATTGACGAAGCCCTCGGCAGCTTTACCAGATATCCGGATCTGATTCTGATGGACGGTGGAAAAGGTCAGGTAGGAGTTGCACTTCGTGTGTTATCCGAATTGAAATTAGATATTGCCGTATGTGGTATGGTGAAGGATGATAATCATCACACCAGAGGGTTATACTACGATAACCGGGAGCTGCCCATTAATAAGAGTAGCGAGCTGTTCAAGCTGATTACAAGAATTCAGGATGAGACACACCGCTTTGCAATCGAGTATCATAGAGCTCTGCGCAACAAGACTCAGGTTCGTTCCATTCTGGATGATATCAATGGGATCGGACCGACCAGAAGACGTGCTTTAATGAAGTATTTTCAGTCTCTGGAAGCTATTCAGGCAGCAGAAGTCGAGGAAATTATGAAGGTACCTGCCATGAATCGGCAATCAGCGGAACAGGTGTATGAATTTTTTCACCAGCAGCAAACGCAATAAACATTTACAGTTTAACAAAATATGTGATAAAATATCGCATAAGCAGATTAGTCCGAGCAGAAAAAAGTATTCTGCATGCTTGCATGCAAGAATACTTCTTTCTGCTCGGATAAGTGCAACGTAGCAACGTAACCTGCGGTTACGTCGAATGCGAAGCATTGGAGCTACTAATCTGCTTAATAAGCACATGCGATGATCTAAGAGATTTATATGCTATGTATAAATATATTATATATGCAGACTAACGTCTGTAGATGGAGGTAATGATGTATACAGTTGAACTGGTACGCCTTATTGAGAAAATGAACTTGGAGAATTGCACTCCGGATATCGACATTAACAGCATTAAGATTTCCCAGCCTGATGTAAATCGACCGGCGCTTCAGCTTGCGGGCTTCTTTGATCATTTTGATTCAGAACGTGTTCAGGTCATAGGACATGTTGAGATGGCTTATATGCAGCAGATGGAGAAGGATCAGCGTCTGCAGATTTTAAGCAAGCTGATGGATTACCATGTTCCTTGTATTGTATTTAGTAGAAATATGGAGGTTAGCGAGAAGTTTATTAAATTAGCTACCGAGAAAAGCGTTCCGATTCTTCGTACCACCAAAACTACCTCCGCTTTCATGGCAGAGGTGATTCGCTGGTTGAATGTAGAGCTGGCACCCCGCATTACAATTCATGGCGGACTTGTAGATGTTTATGGTGAAGGTATCCTGATCATGGGTGAAAGCGGTATCGGCAAGAGCGAAGCGGCACTGGAGCTCATTAAGAGAGGACACCGTTTGGTAACCGATGATGTGGTTGAGATTAAGAAGGTAAGCGATGATACCTTAATCGGAACCTCACCGGATATAACAAGACATTTTATTGAGCTTCGAGGCATAGGCATTATTGACGTTAAGACCTTGTTCGGTGTGGAAAGTGTAAAGAATACACAGGCCATCGACCTCGTTATCAAGTTAGAAGAATGGAATAAGGACAGGCATTATGACCGTCTTGGCCTGGAGGAAACCTATATCGAATTCTTAGGGAATAAGGTTCCCAGTCACTCCATACCGATTCGTCCCGGCAGAAATCTCGCGATTATCTGCGAGTCGGCAGCTGTTAATTATCGTCAGAAGAAGATGGGCTATAATGCGGCTCAGGAGCTTTATAACCGTGTGACAAACAGCCTTAAGAAGACAGATAATTAGCTCTGAGGACAACGTTCGCAGCAACATTACCATCTTTGGCCTGACTTATTCAGAAATAATATAATAAGAACAGCTGTAGGATGGAAATAAAGGTATAAATTATAAGGGTAGAAAGGTAGATAATGAAATGGAACAGGTTTGTTTTGGAATTGATATCGGAGGAACTGCGGTAAAGGCAGGTTTATTTAATCGATCAGGAAAGCTTCTTCATAAATGGGATTTTTCCACCCAAAGAACCGAGGATGGTAAGGATATATTAAGAGATGTTGCAAAATTTATCCGTAATAAAATTGATGAGCTGAAGCTTCCTATGGAAAGTGTAATCGGTGTCGGCGTAGGTATACCCGGTCCGGTTACGGATGATGGACAGGTACTCATGTTAGCGAATTTAGGACTCGCGAATTTTAACATTGAGAAGGAAATGTCTGAGATGACCGGCCTTAAGGTTAAAGCAGGAAACGACGCCAATGTCGCAGCTATGGGCGAATACTGGATGGGCGGTGGCAAAGGCTATAATAGCTTGGTGCTTGCAACTCTAGGGACCGGTGTCGGTGGTGGTATCATTCTGAACGGTCATATCCTATCCGGAAGCAACGGTGCCGCAGGTGAGATCGGTCATATTCATGTGAATAATGACGAGGCAGACAGCTGTGGCTGCAAGAAGAAGGGGTGTCTGGAGCAATATGCTTCTGCGACCGGTATTGTCAGATTAGCAAAGAAATTCTTAAGTGAATCAAATGCATCCTCTTCTCTTCGCGGGAAGGAAGAGATCAGTGCGAAGATGGTATTTGATCATGCAAAGGAAGGAGATAAGCTGGCACTCGCTGTTGTTGATAAGGCATGCTATTATCTGGGACTTGCCATGGCTCATGTTGCCCAGGTGGTAGACCCGGAAGCATTTGTAATCGGCGGAGGAGTATCCAAGGCAGGAAATATTATCACCGAGACGGTGAAGAAGCATTATAATCAATATGTAATTGATTCCTTGAAGGATAAGGAATTTAAGCTTGCTACTCTTGGTAATGATGCCGGAATTTACGGAGCCGCGAAACTCATCATAGCATAAAAGGTGTTGAATTCGAATATGTATCGGAATAGCTTTTATATAAGTGCATAAAATGAATAGTGTAAGTAAAGGATTTATATAAAATAAAAGGGAAGACATGCAAAATAAGTATAAAATATGAAGTAGGTGGATTAATTGGAGGATTTATTTTATCATAAGCTAATTCTTACCATACCTGAGGAGCATATCCGACTGGACGAACCGATGGAATATCATACCTCTCTGCACATCGGAGGGAAAGCGGATTATTTTATCACACCGGCGGATGTGGAGGAAGTGAAAGCGGTAATCTGCCTATGCAAGAATGAGAATATGCCCTATTATATTATGGGTAACGGTAGCAACCTTTTGGTTTCCGACACAGGTTATCGTGGGTTGATTCTCCAGTTGGGTGACGAATTCCAAAAGGTTTCGGTTAGTGAGGAAGGAGTTATCACTGCGCAGGCCGGCATACTTCTGTCAAGATTAGCGAATATTGCTGCTGAGCACAGCCTTACGGGCTTTGAATTTGCTTCAGGAATTCCAGGAACCCTCGGTGGGGCCGTTACTATGAATGCCGGGGCTTATGACGGTGAGATGAAGCAATGCCTCGTCGGAGCCAGGGTAATGGACGTGGAAGGGAATATGAAGGAATTGTCTCTGGAAGCTTTGGAGCTGGGATATCGAACCAGCATATTGCAGAAAGAGAATTATATTCTTCTCGATGCTAAAATAATGCTGAAAAAGGGTGAGGAGCAGCTCATCCGTCAGAAGATGAATGACCTGAATGCACAGCGAAGAGATAAGCAGCCCTTGGATAAATATAGTGCAGGCAGCACCTTTAAAAGACCGGTAGGCTATTTTGCCGGAAAGCTGATAAACGATGCAGGGCTTCGCGGCTATCAGGTAGGCGGGGCTGCCGTATCGGAGAAGCACTGTGGGTTTGTAATAAATAAGGATAATGCAACAGCAGAGGAGTTTCTTGCTGTTATCCGTGATGTAATCCGGATAGTGGAAGAAAAATTTAATGTAAGGTTAGAACCGGAGGTCAAATTTCTTGGCGAAGGTTTGAGGCTTTAATTAGGAGAAGGTTTATGAGATTTGTAATTATAACGGGAATGTCCGGTGCCGGGAAAAGTTCTGCTCTGAAAATGCTAGAGGATATCGGCTATTTTTGTGTAGATAACCTGCCGATTCCTTTGGTAAAGAAATTTGCCCGGCTTATCATGCAGGGAAATCAGGCGAAGGTGGCTTTAGGTCTTGATATCCGAAGCGGACAGGCACTAAAAGAGCTGGATGCTGTTTTGGCTGATATGAAAAGAACCGGTATTCAGTATGAGATCCTGTTCTTGGATTGTTCTCCGGAGGTATTGGTTAAACGTTATAAGGAGACGCGAAGACTTCATCCGCTGTCCGGTGTGGATCGGGTAGAAAAGGGGATTGCCCTCGAACAGGAGAGATTGGCTTTCTTACGTAAGAAGGCGGATGTTATCATAGATACCAGCCATCTCTTAACGAGGGAACTAAAGGCTCAACTGAATAGGATCTATCAGGAGGATCAGACCTTTAGTAATTTTATAGTCACAATTCTATCCTTTGGGTTTAAATTTGGTATTCCGGCGGATTCGGATCTGGTGTTTGATGTAAGATTCCTTCCGAACCCCTTCTATGATCCTGAATTAAAGTATAAAACCGGTAATGAAGCAGAGGTAAAAAGCTTTGTAATGGAGTCAGAGACTGCGGGGCAATTTTTGGATAAATTAGAGGACATGCTATTATTCTTGATTCCTCATTATATAGAAGAGGGGAAGAACCAATTGGTGATCAGCATTGGCTGTACTGGCGGAAAACACCGGTCTGTCACACTGGTGAATGAATTGGGTCTTAGACTTGGCAAGACAGAATATGGGTTAAAGATAGAACATAGGGACATTGATAAAAACGTTTAATAAGTGGAGGTTCATATGTCATTTTCAAGCGATGTGAAGGAAGAGCTGTCCTTGCAGATAAGCAGTGCCAGACATTGCAGACTGGCAGAATTGTCGGCTATTTTGTCCTATGAAGGTCATATAATCCGTTCGGAAAAGGGATTTTTCTTAAAATTGCAGACGGAAAATCTGGTTGTTGCAAGAAAGTACTTTACATTAATCCGAAAAACATTTAATATAATTAATGATGTTTCAGTTAAAACTAATTCTAACTTAAACAAGACTAGTGTCTATACCCTTATTATAAGAAAAGCAGAAGATGTTACAAGAATTCTACAAGCTACCAAGCTTCCCGTAAATGACATGAATTTACGGTCGGAAAAGGCGGAGTCCTATAATGAACGGATTGGCTTAGCCAGTCAATTAATTATTCAGAATGCCTGCTGTAAAAGAGCCTTTATACGAGGAGCATTTTTATCCTCCGGTTCCATGAGCGACCCGAAGAAAGCGTATCATCTGGAGATTGTCGTCTCCGATCTTAACAAAGCTGAACAATTAAGGGATATGATACAGACCTTTTCAATTGACGCAAAAATAGTAATACGTAAAAGAAATTACGTAGTATATATTAAGGAAGGCTCTCAAATTGTTGATCTTCTAAATGTCATGGAGGCACATATAGCCTTAATGAATTTAGAAAATGTGAGAATACTGAAAGAGATGCGTAATTCGATTAACCGCCAGGTTAATTGCGAAGCAGCAAATATTAATAAGACTGTCACTGCCGCATCCAAACAGACGGAGGATATTTTATATATCAGAGATACTGTTGGACTGGGGGATCTTGCAGACGGTTTGGAGGATATTGCAAGACTACGTATTGATTACCCGGAGGCTTCATTAAAGGAGCTCGGTGCAATGCTATTACCGCCGATTGGTAAATCAGGTGTTAACCATAGATTGCGAAAGTTAAGTATGATAGCAGATCGTTTGAGAGAGCATAAGGAGGAAAATAGTCATGATAACTAAGGAAATTGTTATTAACATCCCTACGGGCTTAGAAGCCAGACCTGTTGCACTGCTTGTTCAAGTAGCAAGCCAATATGAGTGTAGTATTTATGTAGCGAGTAAAGAGAAGCGAGTAAATGCGAAGAGTATTATGGGTATGATGAGTATGGGTATTTCAGCCGGCGAGTCAGTTACAGTAACCGCAGATGGACCTGACGAAAAAGCAGCAATTGAGAATATTGAAAAATACCTAAGCAGCAAATAAAAGAAAATAAATACTAAATTATAATATAGAGGTATAATCAGGACACAGATGCATTCAGTGTCCTTTTTTACTGTGGCCAGTTGTGATCTATTGGTATAGTGCGCTTACCTCTTCTTCTCGGAGTAATCTACATTAATTTATTTTTGTTAGTAATTAATGAATGGTTTTATTGAATTTTCTCTTTTAGGGAATAATAAAGAAAAGCCGGGTATACAGTTAAGTTCGTGCTTATTTAGGACATTACACGTTAAGGCTACAGTTTACAAAAATATGAAGATTAATTATTACTAAATTAATATTATTGTAAGGAATTATGGTTCTTTATGTGCTATACTGTTTTTATGAGAAGATTTTCCATTAGTTAAAATACGGTGGTTATCGTATTATTAAGAGGAAGAATATCGGCTAGAGAATTTTCATGATACAGAAAGAGGTTTGAGATGACAGGACAGGATCAAAAAAAACCAAAAAAAGTAAGACAGGCAAGATTAATTAAGCTTGTTATTTTAGAAGCCGTCATACTGTTGGCTTTATTCGGATCATATCGGTTGTATGTCACAATGAAGGCAGATGATGATCGAGGAGGCAAGGAGCAGAATCAACAACAGCCGGAGAAGGAAGAACCGGACAAGGAGGCAACGGAGCCTGTTAAGGAATTAACTCCGGAGGAGGAAGCTGCTCTTTTGGAACAGGAGCTATTGCAGAAGGAGATTAAGGAGCGGTCGGAGCTGATAGCGCAGGCAGACAGGTTAGCCTTGGGTTATGATTATGATGGTGCCATTAAGCTGATCAAGGAATACAAGGGATCAGAGGGAGACTATAAAGTATATCCTATGCTGATGGAAGAAATAACAAGGCTGGAAGGGGAACAAGCAGCATTAGTGCCGCTAGGCGGCTCCTATGATTCTGTAACCGAGATTAATCACATATTCTTTCATTCTCTGGTGGCAGACAATGCGAAGGCCTTTGATGATGATTATGAAGCCAAAGGCTATAATATGTATATGGCTACCACCTCAGAATTTAGTAAGTTAATGCAGAAGATGTATGAGGATGGTTATGTTCTTGTCAATATATCGGATTTAACAAAAAAAGTAAAGCTGGATGACGGGTCAACCGAATATCGAGAAGGTGAAATTAATCTGCGAGAGGGAAAGAAGCCCTTCGTAATATCGGTAGACGATGTAAGCTATTATGAGTATATGGAAGGGGATGGCTTTGCTACCAGGATAGTTCTGGATGAAGAGGGTATGCCTACCTGCGAGATGTTATTAGAGGATGGCACTACGGTTACCGGGCCCTATGATGTGGTGCCTATACTTGATGCATTTGTAAATGAACATCCGGATTTCTCTTATCAGGGAGCCAAGGGACTCTTAGCCTTAACCGGTTATGAAGGAATTCTTGGGTATCGAACCAATGACGAGGAATCTGCGACCTATCAAATGGATGTAGAAGCAGCAAAAAAAGTTGCTGAAGCTCTGAAAGCGGATGGTTGGGAATTCGGCTCCCATAGCTGGGGGCATAAAAATCTCCAGAAAATAGATCTCGATTTTCTGAAGAGAGACACTAACAGGTGGTTAAAGGAAGTGGCACCGTTGATTGGCGGCAGTGATGTTTTGGTATTCCCCTTTGGTGTTGATTTTGAAACTACCGTAGGAACTTATTCCAGTGATAAATACCATTTTCTTAAGGAGTGCGGATTTAATGTATTCCTTGGTGTATACAGTAAGCCATGGATGCATATAAAAAAGGATTATGTAAGAATGACCAGACGTCCGATTGACGGTCAGGCTATGCTGGAATTTCCGGAACGGCTTTTGGATTTGTTCTCTCCTGAGGAGATACTGGACCCGGAACGCCCGGCTAAGAATTGGTAAGCTTATATTATAATGTGACAGTAATAATTTGATTCTTAAATCATAGGATGGATGGGATAGGACTGAAGGGAAACCTTTAGTCCTTACTTGCGTGAAAGGAAATTTACCCCTATATCACAAAAAATTCCGGTAAAGAGAACAAAGTTCATTTAGGATGATAAACCTCAGCGGACAAATGCATAAATGCATATACCGTATGATTGACAAGTATACCTAGGTAGAATATTATAATATTGTGAACAAAGGATTTTAAAGAAAAGTCCTTTATTCACATTTCAAGTTTGCGCCTGCATCATCAAAGTGTGTAGGTCACACTTGGCACAAACTATCACAACGAGAAGGTGTTTCCAGGTTTGTACCTACATCTTACTTGGCACAAATTATCAAATTTAGGACATTGAAATAGATGACATGAAAAGGAACCTCGTATATGTTATTATGTAATAGACTTAAGTGAACATAGAATATATGGGGAAGGAGGTAAACATGAATTTTACACATCTACATTTACATACGGAATATAGCTTACTGGATGGCTCCGGTAAGATTAAAGAGATGGTACGCCGCACAAAGGAGCTGGGAATGGATAGTCTGGCAATTACAGACCATGGTGTTATGTATGGTGTAATTGATTTTTATAAGGCTTGCTTGGCGGAGGGAATTAGACCGATTATTGGCTGTGAGGTTTATGTTGCTCCGAATTCAAGACTTGATCGGGAAATCGGTGCTTCCGAGGAACGTTATTATCATCTGGTTTTACTGGCTGAGAATAACACCGGATATCAGAACTTGATGAAAATCGTCTCCAGAGGATTTCTGGATGGCTTTTATTATAAACCCAGAATTGACTACGAGATAATGGAGCAATATCATGAAGGTATTATTGCCCTAAGTGCCTGTCTGGGCGGCGAGGTGGCTACCAATCTGAGAAGAGGCTTTTATGCTGAAGCAAAGCTAGCGGCACTCCGACTACAAGAGACCTTCGGTGAGAATAACTTCTTTCTGGAGCTGCAGGATCATGGAATGCAGGAGCAGAAGAATGTAAATCAAGCGCTTCTTCGCATGTCTGCAGAGACTGGGATTAAGCTTGTCGCAACCAATGATGTCCACTACACCTTTGCAGAGGATGCAGATCCCCATGATATCCTGCTTTGTATACAGACGCAGAAAAAGGTATCGGATGATAACCGTATGCGTTATGAGGGCGGACAGTTTTACTTAAAATCACCTGAGGAGATGCTGACCCTCTTTCCGTATGCAAAGGAAGCTTTGGAGAATACCCATGAAATTGCAAAAAGATGTAATGTAACCATCACCTTTGGCGAATATAAATTGCCGGTTTATTCCGTTCCGGCTCCGTATTCTGCCTTCGAATATCTGACAAAGCTATGCAGGGAGGGTTTGGAGGAAAGATATCAGCCTGTGACTTCCGATCTATGGGAGCGCCTGGATTATGAGCTTGAGACGATTCGAAGCATGGGCTTTGTAGACTATTTTCTAATTACCTGGGATTTTATTAAGTATGCAAGAGATAATAATATCAGTGTCGGACCGGGTCGAGGCAGTGCAGCCGGTTCTATTGTATCCTATGCACTTCGTATAACAGATATTGATCCGATTAAGTACAATCTTCTCTTCGAGCGTTTCCTGAATCCGGAGCGTCTTACGATGCCCGATATCGATATTGACTTCTGCTTTGAACGCAGGCAGGAGGTTATTGATTACGTAACTATAAAATACGGTAAGGACAAGGTGGTTCAGATCGTAACCTTCGGAACGATGGCCGCAAGGGGTGTAATCCGTGATGTCGGTCGTGCCTTGGATCTGCCTTATGCACAGGTGGATACGGTAGCGAAGATGATACCGACAGAGATCGGAATAACCATCGAGAAAGCATTAGCAGCCAATAAGGATCTCAGTACACTGTATGAGACCAATGACGATATTAAATATCTAATCGATATGTCGAAGCGACTGGAGGGACTTCCAAGGCATACCTCCATGCATGCTGCCGGAGTTGTGATCGGCAGAGAGAGTCTGGATGAATTTGTTCCCTTGTCCCGTTCCGCGGATGATAGCATAACAACACAGTTTCCCATGACCACACTGGAGGAGTTGGGGCTCTTAAAGATGGACTTTCTGGGACTTCGAACACTGACCGTGATACAGAATGCAGAAGTCTTGGTGAATAAGAAGAGGTCAGCCGAAGACCGATTTGACATAAAGAAGATTGATTATGATGATCCGAAGGTTTATGAACTGATCGCCTCCGGCAAGACGGAGGGCATCTTCCAGCTGGAAAGTGCCGGGATGAAGAGCTTTATGAAGGAGCTCAAACCCAGGAATCTGGAGGATATCATTGCAGGTATTTCATTATACCGGCCGGGTCCGATGGAATTTATACCGAAGTATGTTAAGGGTAAGAACGAGGCCGGACACATCACCTACGAATGCCCGCAGCTGGAACCAATCCTTTCCCCCACCTATGGCTGTATCGTATACCAGGAGCAGGTTATGCAGATTGTTCGTGATCTCGCAGGTTATAGCTATGGACGAAGCGATTTGGTTCGCCGCGCCATGTCTAAGAAAAAGGAATCGGTAATGATTAAGGAGCGCCAGAGCTTTGTCTACGGTAATGAAGAGGAAGGCGTTCCCGGCTGTATTAAGAATGGTATTCCCGAAGCAATAGCAAACCATATCTATGACGAGATGATGGACTTCGCGAGGTACGCCTTCAACAAGTCCCATGCAGCGGCTTATGCCGTAGTATCCTATGAGACTGCTTATCTGAAATGTTATTATCCGGTTGAGTTCATGGCGGCATTAATGACCTCCGTTATTGACAACCCCGGAAAGGTATCGGAATATATCTACACCTGCAGACAGATGGGGATTGAGATTCTTCCTCCGGATATCAATGAAGGGGATGCTATATTCACGGTTTCGGACGGATCAATCCGATATGCCTTGTCTGCAATTAAGGGTGTCGGTAAGCCGGTAATCGAAGCAATCGCTGCAGAGCGGGAGCAGAACGGTCTTTTCCTGAATCTGAAGGATTTCGCAACCCGATTATCCGGGAAAGAGGTAAATAAGAGAACGGTTGAAAGCTTTATTAAGGCGGGTGTATTCGCCGGTCTTCATCCGAACCGGAGACAGCTGATGTTATGCTATGTTCAGATACTGGATGATATTGCTGCTGATAAGAAGAAGTCTTTAACCGGACAGATGACCTTATTTGATTTCGCCGGCGAGGAAGAGAAGAACGAGTATGAGATGAATATGCCGGAGGTTGCTGAATACAGTAAGGATCAGCTCCTTGCCCTGGAGAAGGAGGTTCTGGGTATTTATGTCAGTGGGCATCCTTTGGAGGCATATGAGAATCGAATTAAAAAGAATGTGACAGCCAATTCCAATGATTTTAATATCGATGAAGAGACGGACAAACCACGGGTTGATGACGGAAAGATCGAGATTATCGGTGGCATGGTAACTTCTAAGACAGTAAAGACGACCCGTAATAATAGTATGATGGCATTTATTACACTTGAGGATTTATTCGGTAATGTTGAGGTTATAATATTTCCGAAGGACTATGATAAATATAAATCCATGCTAGAAACGGACCAGAAGATCTTCGTCCGCGGTAAGGTTACTGTGGAAGAAGAAAAGGCAGCTAAGCTGATTTGCCAGGAAATTATTCCTTTTGACAGCATCCCACAAGAGGTTTGGATCAAATATCCTAACCTGGAGGGCTTCCAAAAAGATGAGCAATCCCTGTATCATTTACTGGATCAGTATGACGGTAATGATAGTGTGGTTATTTTCTGTGAAGCTGAAAAATGCATTAAAAAACTTCCCAAAAGTAAAAATGTAAAGGCAGATAATGACTTAATCGGACAGCTGGTAACAATTTACACGGAAGAAAATGTGCGAATTACGGAAAAGAGTATTGAAAAACTAGGGAAAATGGATTAGAATACTGTAGTCTTTAGTTGTGATGATGCGGAGGTAATTATAATGGGAAATATTAAAACAATCGGCGTGTTAACCAGTGGTGGCGATGCGCCCGGCATGAATGCTGCAATCAGAGCAGTAGTTAGAACTGCTTTAGCCGCGGGTTGTCAAGTAAAAGGTATCATGAGAGGATACTTAGGACTCTTAGAGGAAGACATCATAGCAATGGATGCAAGAAGTGTATCCGATATTATTCAAAGAGGCGGAACCATACTGTATACAGCACGTTGTCTGGAGATGCTGAAGCCTGAGGTTCAGGACAGGGCAGCAGATATCTGCAGAAAGCATGGAATTGATGGTTTGGTTGTTATCGGTGGAGACGGTTCCTTTAGAGGGGCCCAGGTTCTGGCGAGAAGAGGTATCAATGCGGTTGGACTCCCCGGAACCATTGATTTGGACATCGCATGTACCGATTACACCATCGGTTTTGACACCGCAGTGAATACAGCAATGGAAACAATTGATAAGGTAAGGGATACCTCTACTTCTCATGAAAGATGTAGTATTATCGAGGTTATGGGAAGACATGCGGGATATATCGCATTGTGGTGCGGTATCGCTAACGGTGCGGAAGAGATTCTGATTTCAGAGCGTTATGATTATGATGAGCAGAGAATCATCAATAGTATCATTGAGAAACGCAAAAAAGGCAAGAAGCACTATATTATTGTAAATGCTGAAGGAGTCGGTGATTCCAATGGTATGGCAAAGAGAATCGAAGCAGCAACCGGTATGGAGACCAGAGCTACCATAATCGGTCATGCGCAAAGAGGCGGTAGCCCTACCACCAGAGATCGTGTGTATGCTTCCATGATGGGTGCAAAAGCAGTTGATTTGCTGGTAGCAGGTCAGAGTAAGCGTATCGTAGGCTATAAAGATGGTAAATTCGTTGATTATGATATTGAAGAAGCATTAGCGATGAAGAAGGATGTTGACCAATATATGTATGATTTGTCCATCCGATTATCCAAGTAATAAAAGCATAGTGTGCCTGCGTAATCCAAGTGTGAAATACACACTTATTACAAACTAAAACAAAGGACAGGCATAATATAATATAAATATAGATGAGTAAAGAGGCCGAAGGGGTTTTTACATAATGGATATACCGATTATGCGAGAGCCTTTTCGGCCTATATGTAAATATGCAAATAATGCGATATATGGAGCTATGGATCAAAGGGAGTAGCTTCAAATGATAAATTTATTCTCTGCATGAGTGATGAAGCTTGCAGATGATGAGAAAGGATGGTGAATAAATGTATCTTGTAAGCGCGTGTTTGGCCGGAGTGAACTGCAGATATGATGGGAAGGATAGTGCAGATGAGAAGGTGATGGAGCTGGTTAATCAGGGTAAGGCAATACCGGTATGTCCGGAGCAGTTAGGCGGCTTATCAACACCCAGAATCAGCTGTGAGCTTGTGCATCAGCCGGGTGATAAGCAGATTATCAACAGGGAGGGTACTGACCGTACCGAAGAATTCCGTCTTGGTGCTGAGAGAACCTTAGCGGTTGCCAAGGCCTTAGGAATAAAGAAAGCAATCATGAAATCCAAAAGCCCTTCCTGCGGCTGTGGTCAGATTTATGACGGAACCTTCTCAGGGAAATTAATCCCCGGCAACGGATTGGCTGTGGAGCTGCTGCTTAAGAATGGCATCGAGGTTGTTACAGAAAAGGATTTTTCTGAAAATTCATAAAAAATGCTTGAAAATATTTATAATTTGTTGTTACAATAAGAACCACTATATCAAATGAAATGGAGAACGAGGATGAGTGGGAGGACGAAAAAACTTTTATCATACTATAAACCGCATCTGGTATTGTTCTTTGGTGACATGTTTTTTGCTTTGTTGGCAGCAGGTATCTCCTTAGTATTTCCGATGATCGTGAGGTACATTACAAATCATGTACTGGTTCAGTATGAGATATCACAAGCGACACCAATTATACTCCGTCTGCTTTTTGCAATGCTGGCTTTAGCGATCCTTGAATACGTAAGCATGTATTTCATTGCTTACCAGGGTCATATCATGGGCGCACGAATGGAATATAGTATGCGCAATGATCTATTTGAACATTTTCAGAAGCTTTCTTTTAATTATTATGACAATCAGAAGACTGGTCAATTAATGTCCCGAATTACCAATGATCTCTTCGATATATCAGAGCTGTGCCATCATGGACCGGAGGATATCATCATTTCCTTGATTAAGATGGTAGGCGCCTTTGTGATACTGTTTAATATAAACGTATGGCTTACACTTCTGATCTTTGTCTTTCTGCCTCCGATGTTTTTCTTTGCATATTACATGAAAGGGAAGATGAACAAAGCCTTTCGAAAGAACCGGGAGCGGATTGCAGAGATTAATGCAAGAGTGGAGGATAATCTGTCCGGTATCCGGGTAGTTAAATCCTTTGCTAATGAGGATGAAGAGATTGATAAGTTTCATGAGAGTAATTCCAGATTTGTTGAGAGTAAACGAAACAGCTATTGGAATATGGCTGGGTTCCATTCGGGGCTGACGATGTTTACCTCTTTCATTAATATTGCGATGATTGCCGGAGGAAGCTTATTCATTTCCCGTGGTGTGATCGGTATTGCGGATCTCCTTACCTTTTTGTTATATATTAATACTCTGGTTGATCCGGTAAAGAAGCTGATCAGCTTTACTGAGACCTTCCAGAATGGGATGACCGGCTTTGAACGCTTCTATGATATTTTGATGATTATGCCGGATATTGTGGATAAACCGGATGCCATCACGCTAACTGAGGTACAGGGGAAGATTGAATTTGACAAGGTTGCCTTCAAATATAATGACACAGTGAGTGATGTATTTCGAAATATCAGCCTTACCGTGGAAGCAGGCGATTATATTGCATTAGTCGGTTCCTCCGGAGTTGGTAAGACGACCATGTGCAGTCTCATACCGAGGTTTTACGAGGTATCGGAAGGAAGGATTGCCATCGATGGTAAGGACATCAGGGATATTTGTCTGAAATCACTACGCAAAAACATCGGTATCGTCCAGCAGGAGGTATATCTCTTCGCAGGAACGGTAATGGAGAACATCCGTTACGGCAATCTGGAGGCAAAAGAAGAGGAAGTAATAGAAGCTGCTAAAAATGCCAATGCGCATGATTTTATTATGGAGCTGCCGGAGGGCTATAATACATACATCGGGCAGAGAGGTATTAAGCTGTCAGGAGGACAGAAGCAACGCTTAAGTATTGCAAGAGTATTCTTAAAGAACCCTCCCATCCTGATCTTTGATGAGGCAACCTCCTCTCTTGATAATGAAAGTGAGAAGGTAGTCCAGGATTCCCTGGAGAAGTTGGCAAAGAACCGTACTACCTTTGTAATCGCCCACCGTCTATCAACGATCAAGAATGCAAAGAAAATCTTGGTGCTTACGGAGGAGGGGATAAAGGAAACGGGTACCCATGAAGAGCTTCTGAAACAGAACGGAATCTATGCAAATCTATATAATATGAACTTTCGAAAGAGAGAAGATGCGGTATAAGCTTTCATGAGATGTCTGACAGAAAGTTTATTGATTATTTATATTTAGTGATATGCTCCCCTTGTAATTACAAGGCGGAGCATTTTTTATCGGATAAGAAATTCGTCCTATAATATAAAAGCCATCCGATCAGTAAACTAAGTTTGATTTAATAACATAAAGATACAAGGTTTACAATATTTTCATACATATTTCTTGTTTATTCATGGAACTATTCATAACTTAATCGCGTCTAATTACTAAGAAAGGGAGAGAGAATTTTGCATCCACTCAATATTCATGACAATAGAATGTGTGTAAGGCATAATTTCTGTTGTTTACATCATCCATCTATCCATGTATACTATTATATGTTTAATGGCGCTAACAAAAAATGCCTATTTTTTAAAGTTAATATAGGTATAGTATAGGGGGATAATAGGATGCAAAAGGATAATCCGAAGGATCTCTTCGAAAATGAACCTGGGTATGATATAGAAACTCTCATGCGACAGTATGGTAACGATGTATTGCGAACGGCATATATGTATGTAAAGGATATTCATACCGCAGAAGACATTTTCCAAGATGTCTTTATAAAAGTCAATCAGAAGCTTTCTAGCTTTGAAGGTAATTCCAGTATCAAAACCTGGATCATCAGAATTACAATCAACACTTGCAAGGATTACTTAAAGAGTGCCTGGAATCGCAGAGTGGTACCAATGATGGATTACCAAGAGGATGCGATCATTAGCGAATCAGATTATGAGGAAGTCGAAAAACAGGATACGAAGGAATTGATTAAGAAATCGGTTCTTTCCTTACCGGCAAAATATAAGGATGTTGTATTGTGTATATATTTTCAGGATATGACGATCACGGAAGCGGCTCGGGCACTAAACATAGCAGAAGGAACCGCAAAAAGCAGGCTTTCACGAGCCCGGCAGAAATTAAAATCTATTTTAGAAGGGAGGATTTCAGATGAACTACAATGATAAAGATAAAAATGATAAGATAGAGCTTGATGAACTGAATATCAAATCACATCTGAATACTTCTCTTGATTTAAGCGGTATTAGTGTTTCAGAGGATTTAATTAATAGAACGCTGGCAGCAATTAAGGAGCAGTCCTTAAGCGGCAAGGATGAAGAAACTAAGACAAGCATCATGGAACCGACAAAGAAAATAATTGCTTGGAACCGCTATATCCGTGGCTTCGCAGGAGTTGCTGCCGCAGTTGTTATCGTAGTAGTCGGATATAGCTTGGTTCAGAGGATACCCTTTGGTATGAAAAAGGCTGCGGATTCAGCTTTACCGGAATTAAAAGTAGCAATGGATAGTTCGGCTGAGGTCCCTTCGGCAGGATCAACAGGAGAGGAAAATAAGTCCTTTGATGCTTACGCAGTAGCTGAGAAGGCGGATGATGTTCAATATACGATCACAGCGGAGACCGGTGCATTGGAGAATGAAAACACAAACGCCGATAACAGTGGCAATTTACCTAATAGTACAGGATCTGAAGAGGAAGCACCGGCTGCAGCGAATGAGAATTTGGAGAGCGATAACCGGAGTATGGCTCAGACTCAAGAATTTGCAGCAGCAGCTGCTAGCACCGCTGATATGGTTACCTATACCTTCCGCCAGATCTTTTTACCGACCCCGGAGCAGGTAGAATATATCACCATATCAGACAATCAGAGTGATGCCTCCATAACACTGACGCAACAGGAGGATATTGAAGCCTTCTATATCATCATGGATAGTTATCAGTATAGCAGTACTGGGAATGAATCTATGAATGAGTCGAATTATTCGGTTGAGATGAATAGTCCGGAATTAGGAACCCTGTATACATTGCTGGTGGGAAGAAATCTAACCGTGCGCTATACACAGGGAGAAAATACAGTAGAGAATATTTATTACGTAGTAGACGACGCTGAGTTTAAACAGGGCTTCGAGGAATTCTTTGCTGAACGCAGTGAATAGTTAATGAGGCTGTAAGGCATTAAAATAGGTTCTTGCAATGGCTGCCAGGCAGCTGTTGCGAGAACCTTTTCAGTGAATTAATTTATCAATGCATCTTGTTTTGTACTTGATCAAATAAAGCCTGCAATGCAGGCTTTTATCAAATTAATTAATGAGCATAAGTAGTACGAAAGGAAGCCTGCCTGGTGTTAGTGCAGATCCTCTTCCTCACCGACCTCTTCGGTAGGAGCAGCTGCATCAGTCTCAGTTTCAGTCTCAGGCTCTTCCTCCTCGGAGCTTAAATTAATCGGAACATAACCTCTTGTCTCTTCCGTATCCTCTTCGTCGGAATCGAAATCTTCAAAGTCATCTTCAAAATCATCGAAATCGTCGGAGGAATCCTTCTTTATATAATTCTTATAAACATAATAAGCACCAGCTGCTATCGATGCCAGAGTAATCGTACCGAATAAAAACTTTCCAAACTTCTTCATGAGCGAATCATCCTTTCCGTTTTATTATAATTATATACTATTATTTCATTATAATTCGGTTTTCAATAAAAATAAAGTAAAAGTTCTATAAACATGTAAAATCTGCTAAAACAAGAAATAGCATGGAATGAGAAGAAATAAAAGAGGATGGCTTCACCTTCGTTGACGGATATCGATGCCTCGGTTATATCATTATTTGATTGATTGGCATCTGTTTTGGCATGCTTTATTTAACTTTTATATAAAGTTAAGCATATTAGTCAGTAAAGTCGGTTAAATAATAAGTAAGGGAGCTTTTCATTTTAAACTAAGCTACCGTTTACGATTATTTACTTTACATTTCATTTTGAATATCTTATGATAAAATGGACTGTGAGGATAATACATTTGAGGGAAAGGTAGGAAGATGCTATGAACATAGGCCTGTTTTCAGAGACTTATTATCCTGAAATTAATGGAGTTGCAACCTCTGTATATATGTTGAAAAATGAGCTGGAGAAGCGAGGAAATAATGTATATGTGTTTACAACCACAACGCCCGGTTCGCCGGAGCATGAGCATAATGTATTCCGCGTTCCCAGTATTCCTTTTATTTTTATCACGGAGCGGAGGGTAGGTTTATTTTATCATCCGAAGCTGGCTCATATCATCATAAAGTTAAATCTTGACATTATCCATACCCATACTGAGTTTTCACTTGGTATTTTTGGTCGCATTATGGCGAAGGAGCTTAAGCTTCCGGTGGTTCATACCTATCATACAATCTATGAGGATTACACTCATTATTTAACCCATTTTAAGGCGCTGGATCGAAGAGCGAAGGCCTTCGCCCGCACCTATACGAAGGTATGCTGCAATACGGTGGAGCAGGTGGTGGTTCCGACCGAGAAGACGAGAAGGCTTCTCATGGCTTATAGTGTGCATAAGGATATTTCGGTGGTGCCTACCGGAATTGATTTGAGTAAATTTGAGAAGAACAGATATTCAGAGGAAGAAGTCAAGCAGTTGAAGGAAAGCTATGGTATCCGACCTGAGGAAAAGGTCATGTTATATTTGGGAAGGGTATCGCAGGAGAAGAATATTAGCGAAATAATAGCTGCCATGCCTGAATATATGGCACGCCGGGAGCAGGTAAAATTTGTGATTGTGGGAAGTGGTCCCGCACTGGAAAAGCTGCAGGGGATGGTATCGGAGCTGGAATTGACGGAGCGTTTTATATTTACCGGAGCCAGACCCTGGGATACCATCGGACTCTATTACCGGTTGGGTGATGTGTTTGTCAGTGCATCCAGAAGTGAGACACAGGGACTTACCTATATTGAAGCAATGGCTTCTGGTCTGCCTGTTGTGGCAAGAGAGGATAAGTGCCTGGAGGACATTCTGGAGCAGGGAGTGAATGGTTATACCTTCACTGATAATCAGGGTCTTTTCTATGGACTGGATCAGGTGTTGTTTGAGGATAAGGCTACAGATTACAGTAAAAATGCTATCGAAAAGGTGAAAAAATATTCACTGCAGGAATTTGCTTTCCAGATAGAAAAGGTATATCAGCAGGTAATATCGAGGGACAGGGTGTTCTGCAAACGTTCGGTGTATGATACGAAGAAAATAAAGCGTTTCAGTATCAAGTAGTTAGTGTGAATAAAGGATTTTTTAAAAAATCCTTAGGAAGAACTGCGAAGTTTGCCCATTGGAGCAAACTCCTTGTTCTTCCGGGTTCTCGGTTGCATCAAAGATGCCGGCACAAACTAATTCAAATGGCAGGTATGATATGTTAGTGTGAATAAAGGATTTTTATATAAAATCCTTAGGAAGAACTGCAGTAGGAATTTCTTAACGAAATTCCTACTGGTTGCCCATTGGAGCAAACTCCTTGTTCTTCCGGGTTCCCGGTTGCATCGAAGATGCAGGTACAAACTAATTCAAAGGGCAGGTATGATATGTTAGTATAAAAGCTTTATGAGGGTTGGAAAGGATGGATGATTATGAATCGAGTTGATATGGCTGAGAAGCTTTTTCAGGAGGGTTATAATTGCTCTCAATCGGTAGTTGCAGCGTATAGTGACTTATACGGAATTGATCAGGAGCAGGCTCTAAAGCTTTCTGCCGGTTTTGGAGGCGGAATAGGCAGATTGCGGGAGGTATGCGGAGCGGTATCCGGCATGACAATGATCGCCGGTCTAGAGACAGGTACTGCTAAGAAGATGGATGATGAGGGTAAGAAATATAATTATGAAGTAGTTCAAAAGCTTGCTGAAGAGTTCAAGAATTTAAGCGGTTCCATTATCTGCAGAGAGCTTCTGAATCTTGATGCAGATGTATATACGGATCCGACGCCCCAGACGAGAACCAAGGAATATTATAATACGCGACCCTGCCATCAGTTAGTTCGGGATGCAGCGGAGATAATCGAAAAGGTTCTGTATGCTGTCAGCTTTGAAGCGGTTACCTCGGAAGAACAGACGAAAAAAGTAGCAGAACTGGCCAAGGAGATCTGGCACGAGCATTATGAAGCAATTATCGGTACGGAACAGGTGAATTACATGATAGGCCGCTTTCAATCAGAAGCTGCCATAACGGATCAGCGAAAGAATACCGGTTATGAATATTATCTGCTGAAAAGTCTTGGTGGCTATAATGGATATCTCTCCTTCCATAAGGAAGAAAATGCGCTTTTTTTAAGCAAGATATATATTGCAAAGCGTTTTCGAGGCAGAGGATATGCACGTAAGGCCTTGGAGCTGTTGGAGAAGATATGCAGAAGAGACGGATTGTCAAAAATATGGCTTACCGTCAACCGCAATAACATTAGCAGTATTAAAACTTACGAAAGTCTAGGCTTTGTGAAAAGCGGAACCCAGGTAGCAGACATCGGGGAAGGCTTTGTTATGGATGATTATATAATGGAAAAATTGGTTGTAGAGGAAGGTGCTTTTTAGTACTTTATAACCATTTCTTGCATTGTAAGAAAATATTAAACAATTCGACATGATTTTGACAATTACTTTCGGTTATGATACTATATATAGTAGTATAGCAGTTTTATCGCCCTAATGCATGAATTTGTTGAGAAAATAGATAGGAGGAAGGAAGAATGAAGAAGATACTTAATAAGAATTTAATGATGTTTCTGGCATTGCTGCTCTTTATACCGATATTCGGTAATATGCAGATAAGCACTGCCAGTGCGGCGGCATCTCCTAAGCTTACAAAAAGCAAGGTAACTCTCGTTGGTAAGGGAGAAGTAGTAGATATTAATATCTCGAATAAAGTTGCCAAAAGTAAATATAAATGGACATCATCTGATACAAAGGTGGCCACAGTCTCCAGTAAAGGATTAGTGACATCGGTGGGTGGAGGCTCGGCGACGATCAAATGTGTCATTACATATCCTACAAAGAAGACAAAGACCCTATCCTGTAAGGTGACGGTAACGGTACCTGCAGATGGAATATCCATCATAAATGCCAACCAGGTAAATGGAACAGTAACTATGCCGTTGGGCTCTACCTTGAACTTTGATTGTGCCGTAACGCCCGCTGGTTCGACCGATAAGACCTATTGGTATGTCACCAACGGAGATCCGAGCTGCATCAGCATTGATAATCCGACGGAAGGAATTGTTACAGCGAAAGCGGTCGGAACGGTTTCGCTTGAAGTGGCAGCTGCTGCCAGTGCGACAGAAGCGGCAGCTAAGAAAAGTAGCATAGATGCTTCAATCATTATACAGGTTGTTGCACCTACGGCAACAGTTCAGAACGCGGAGATTATCAGCACGACGGAGCTCAGAATTACCTTCGACAGCCCGGTGAAGTCGGAAACCGTGCTTGGAAGTGATGGCAAGCTATCATCAAACATCGAGGTTTTAAGAAAGAATAATGCAAAGGGTGTCCTTGCTGCAGATCCGGGGACTCTGACCGGAAGCTTATCGACAGACGGTAAGACACTGACAATTACTTCCTCAGGTACCTTCGAAGGAGAATACTATATTGTTTGTTCAAAAGATATTTTAACCACTGCAGGAGTGGCAATTAAAGAATTCAATAAAAAATTAACCTTTATTGATAATTATCCGCCGATGTATTTGAGAACAGCCGTGGATGATACTGGTTTCAAAGCATCGATTATCTTCTCGGAGCCAATGGATTTCTCTGGCTTAAGTGTTACCAGACCTACAGTAAAGGATGGAAGCACAACCATGTCGTCTACGACATCGAATATAATAGGCAACCGTTTGAACTATGTTGCCAGTGAGGATAAGAAATCGCTGGTCATTGATCTTGTTAATATTGCCTCTACCGATTATGGCAAGGGCTTCTCTGTTGTAATGTCAGGCTTAAAGGATATGGCTGGTAATTATATGGCTGGCAATTCTGTGGCTGGTAATTATACTATTTATGTTGATGTGTTTACGGATAATTCAAAAAAATCTCAAGCCTTTCCCATAACGATTACCCGTACAGGTTATAACACAATAACAGCAACCTTTACTCGTTCAATCAGTTATGCAGGATTAATCCAGATTAAAAACGGAAGTATGATACCGGGTGTTATCGACGCCAATGACAACAAGAAGGTTAATTATACCTTGACCGAGACGGATGCTAATTTAACCGGATATAATCAGGTTAAGGTAATGATGTGGAATTCCTATAATGTAATTGAGACAGACACTTCCGCACAAACAGGTCGTGAAATGATGATTGATTTTTCAATTGATAGATCGAACCCTGTTTTAACTTCCTTTGATTATGATATCAGTACAGCGACACTGACCTTGACCTACAACAAGGAAGTGACACTAGCGAATACAACCGGAACATTTACAACCAGATTGACCACAATTACAAATGAGATCATCCCGGGCTCTAATGTAACCTTTACTTATATCCCGTACACCACAGATAAGAAGGTGATTAAGCTCAAATTAACCAATATATCGACTCTCGGTTCCTATTCGATTAATCTGCCCAATGCCTTTGTGAATGACAGCTTTCGTAATCCGAGCTTAACACGGGATATCGTGGTAAACAATTCGACGGGTACTTCGAACGAGCTTCCCGCACCTATTAGCATCCAGCAGAATTCCTCGAATTTAAACCAGATTATTATAGAATTTGCGAACCGCTTAGATGATGCATCTGCAAGAAATGCGGCAAACTATTCCATCCCCGGAGTTAATATTATCTCCGCTGATTTGAATAAGAATACGAACAATGGCGGTGCAACTGTAATCCTGACTCTGGCTGAGAATTCAATTGATGTTACCGTTGAACGTCCGGTCAAAATCAATGGAGTTATGGGATACAATAATAGCTTTACACCGCTAGTGGACTTCTCACAGATGGTGCTGTTAAAGGATACGAAGAAGCCTCGTCTGGCTAGTCTGATCTTTGATACAGTTACAAAGAATAGCATCAAGCTTAACTTTGATGAGCCGATTACCGGTTCATTAACGGCAAGAGTCTCATTAACGAATAATTCAACCGTAATTCTCTCGCAATCCGTTATAGTTAGCGGGAATTCGGCTAACATAATTTTATCAAATTATGTTGACAGGGGTACCTCTTTAAAGATAGAGATATTAAACAATTTACTTGTCGATGCCAACGGTAATGCAGCGGCATTGGATGCAGTCTACTATATTAACGCAAACTATTAGTCTTTATAGTAAACAGTAAAATCCTTTACAGGATAACATATAACAAATGAGAGAAGGTGCTCTCAAAACCCATTAGGATTTTGAGAGCACTTTCTAATCATAGAAGGTAGAAATAGAAAAATAAGTATACTAAGGAGGTATCGCTGATTATGTATGTATTTAAGGATGAATTCCGCACCGGAATCGAAGACATTGACAGAGAACATCAGAAGCTATTTGAGATTGCAGACAAGGCATATGAGACCTTAATGGATGATTTTATACCGGATAAGTATGATTATATCGTAGAAATTCTGGGTGAATTAACCGATTATGCTATGACGCATTTTAAACATGAGGAAGAATATATGATGGGGATACGCTACAAGAAGCTGATCTCACATAAAGCAGAGCATGAAGAATTCATCGAGAAGATATCCGGCTATGACCTGACGGAGGTTGATGAAAGGCAAAAGGATGTAATTCTTGGACTACTGGATTTCCTGAATGACTGGCTGATACACCACATCCTCGAAAATGATAAGCAGATCGGATAACAGAGATCATAAACAGAGAGGCAAAGCCTCTCTGTTTTATTATATTTAGTTATTCGAAGGTTCGCGTGAAGATTTCGCTCTTCTCAAGCAGGCTATCCACCGTGTCCAGACCGAGGCGATGTAGCAGCTCGACAACATAAGGGTTATCAATGGGAGTAGGATAAGGTGCGGCATTACCGTATTCTTCTACATGCTCTCTTCCAATCTCATGAGGTATGAGTACCCTGGGACCACCGACACAACCACCGACACAGCCCATACCCTCGAAGAAGTTGGCAGTTGTATTACCCGAAAGCAGGTCGTTGATCATGGCTTTGCAGGCCGGAACACCATCGGCCTGTTTCGTTTTAATTGAAATTTTACGGTTTGGGTTAAGGCGATCCAGAGTATTGCTGACCGCTTCGCTTACACCTCCGGTATGTGCATAGATTCTGCCTGCTCGGGAGGAATGATCCTTTTCGCTTTCCTCCATCCTGGTAGGATCTATTTCCATTACATTAAAGATATCCTGCATCTCCTGAAAGGTGAGTACGATGTCTACAGCACCGGCAATATCCTTTTCCTTGGCCTCTGCTTTTTTAGCAAGACAGGGTCCAATAAAGATGGTGAGGGCGTCCGGGTGCATGACCTTAACGGCACGTCCACTGGCAATCATCGGAGATACTGCCGGGGGAACATGAGGTATCAGATCTTTATAAATCTTGCGAATCATTGCTATCCACATTGGGCAGCAGCAGCTGGTAAGTTGATAGTCACTTTCGGTTTTGATATTCTTATCGAATTCCAGTGCTTCCTTCAGGGTTAATATATCGGCAAATAAAGCAACCTCAATCATTCCGTCAAAGCCTACTGCTTTCAGGGCACTTCGTAGCTTTCCCGGTGTTACATCATTGCTGAATTGACCCAGAAAAGCCGGAGCGACTAGCGCATATACCAGCCCCTTGTGAGAGCGGATGGCCTGTAGGGCGGCAATTACATCCTTACTGCCGGACAGGTTTTTGGCACGACATTCCTGAATACAGATGGAGCAGCCGACACATAAGCTTTCGTCAATTACCATTTCTCCGGATTCTCCGGGATGAATAGCATGGAAGGGACAAACCTCTTCACAATTATGCTTACCGTCTTCACACTGGCAATCACCGGAATACCAGATAATCGGATGCTTATCCGGATGTAGCAGGCAGTCAAGCTGATGGGTATCGTAAAGCTCCATTTTCTCAAGAAAGCTCATATCCTTTTCCTTTAGTGTTCTGACCAAAACCTCATAATACAACTCTTCGAATGTCTTCATTAGCGTCACCGTAAAATCCTTTCCTCAATGTAACTATCACTCTATTGTAACATTATTATAACCAAAACTTATGAAACAATCAGTTGTCCTTATTTTACGTGATGTTATATGTAAAATCTACTAAAAGATAATTCTGCATCTAATCTGGAAACAGCGTGGAAATCAGCTTGCCATATTATACTTTACTAGGATTTGTATTTGATTTATAATAGTAATTGTCCTTCCGGAGCGTTAAGTGCCGTGAAGCTACATAATAATTATGCAAGGGATCAAATGTTGGATATTGGATAGTGTTACAATATTAGGAAAATGAATATTTTCCAGAATTTTGTATAATCTAACTCATGACAATAGAAAGATTACGAGGCATGCTTTCTATCACAGGAAAAATATAGAATATGGAGAAAAGAATTGAAGGAACTGACCAAAAAGCGATTAAAAAGAGCCGGCTGGCTTTTGTTTTATTTATATATTATTATGTTGTCTTATTTTTTGTTCTTCAGTGAGCATTACGGAAGGGGTTACACGGTAGAGAATTATCGCTATAATCTACAGTTTTTCAAGGAAATCGAACGATTTATCCTATATCGGGAGCAGCTGGGGTTGGAGAGCTTTATCGTGAATATTCTGGGTAATATTTTAGCCTTTGCACCCTTTGGCTTCCTGCTGCCGTTAATTCATAAGAGGTATCGAAGTTTTTTTAAGATAATGTTTTTGAGTTTATTGTTCAGTCTTACGGTAGAATTAATTCAATTATATTTGAAGGTAGGTATTTTTGATGTGGATGATCTTCTGTTGAATACGGTAGGAGGCTTATTAGGATATATTATCTTTGCTATATGCCACGCCTTTTATCGAAGTCTGAACAATAAGCAGAAGGTTAAGAGGGGGAATTAGGTATGCGTATCAAGCGAAACAAGGAAATGATTCATTTCTCGGGGAGAAGACATACAAAGCTTGGGATCTGTTCCATGGTCATTGGCATTCTGTCCGTTCTGGGAATACTTGCTGCAAGCATTCTGTCCGGAATTAACAATGGTCAGGGGGGCATTGGTCTTGGTGTAGCGGGAATAGGTCTGTTTGCACTGTCTGTTTTTGGCTTTGTACTTTCCTATAAGGCTTTTCAGAAGAAGGATATCTTTTATCGCTTCCCGATTATCGGAGCGGTTTTAAATGGTTTTATGACAATATTATTACTGGTGATCTATATACTTGGTATTGGTGGTTAAAAGAGAAGAGGAGGAAGGAAACCTAGATGAAATATAATAAATTATTTAAAGACAATAATGAAGCAATTCAGGAAAGATATGAATTAGCATTAGAACGGATTGAATTGATGGAGAAGGAGGAAAGTGTGCGTGAGCCCTTCCGTGACTACTTCCATAAGACAGCCGCTTTTGTACTCATGGTAAGACAGGTTGCAGCTATGACCTTGGAGGAACGAATATCGAAGCTCTCTCTTAAGGAGCAGCAAGGCTTAAATCATTCCTTATATGAGGATATCATCGGAGATAATTATCATTTCAGCTATGCAAACCCGGCATATGCCTGTGAGAAGTTCGGCGACAAATTCGGTAAGCTGTTATCCTTCCTTACAACAGAGCTTCGCAGTATTATCGTCTATGCATACGAATGCAGGCTTTATGAGATAACCATTTATCTGGAGCTGTTGATTGAGATCTACAATTACTTCGAGGAAGAGGACGAATATACCTATAAAGACGTAAAGCGGGCTGTCTATGATTTTATGAGTGATTATTGTGAAGTACTTGTGGAAGGCCGGGTACGTGACTTGGTTGATCCGGAGCTGACCTTTGCAAGAGATATAATAATGGAAGCCGATCTCTCCGATCTTCGCTATCTTTATCAGTACGGTGAGTATATTACGGAAAATGAACTTAAGACGGCTGAATTTCTGAATTCTCTGCCGGAGGAGCAGCTACAGGCGATGGCGGATACATATACGGAAGGCTATCGCTTGGGATTTATAGCGAACAGGCTTGATTTGAGTAAGAAAGCTTATGTGAATATTCGTTACCAGATCGGTTATGAGAGGATGGTACGTTTTGCAATTCATAATTTTAAGAAAATGGGTCTGGAGCCTACCATCTATCGTGCTGCTTATAATGCAGTCAATAAGCTGCAGCATCTGAAGATAGGCTATCACGCGACCAGTCCGAATAAACAGTATGATTATGACCATCGCTTTGATATCGGATTATTTTTTGATAAAGCCTTCAAGGAGAAAAAGCTGGAGAGTCTAAGGAATGCTTTTGAGAATTATAAGAAGGCTGCCGGACTATATGCAGGACCGGCTGTTATCGAGGTGTTCGGTGAAGAGCTGTTTGCTCCGGAGGATAAGAAGGAGTCAGTGAAGCTGGATAAACGCCAGCAGAAGCTCTATGTGGAATACAATAATGATGAAAGCTTCGTAAGAAACGAGTATCTGAAGCTGGATGAGATCTCCTTTACCATTATCTCATACCCTGTACCCGAGATTGGTAAGGATTTTAATGAAATATTTGCAGAGACTGTGAAGGTAAATACACTGGACAGTAATCGTTACCAAAAGATCCAACAGCATATGATAGATGCTCTGGACCAGGGTGATTATGTTCATATTCTAGGTGAGGGGAAGAACCATACCGACCTCATGGTAAAGCTATATGAGCTGAAGGATAGCTCCAAGGAGACGATCTTTGAGAACTGTGTTGCCGATGTAAATATTCCGGTCGGGGAAGTATTCACATCACCGGTGTTGACCGGTACGAACGGGGTTCTCCATGTACCGAAGATTTACCTCAGAGATCTGGAGTATAATGAGCTGGAATTGACCTTCCGGGACGGACTGGTAGCTGAATATACCTGTGCGAACTTTAAAGATATCGAGAAGAATCGAAGCTTTATTAAAGAGAATTTATTATATAATCATGAATATCTACCCCTAGGTGAGTTCGCCATCGGAACCAATACGACAGCTTATATGATGGGTAAGAAATTCGATATCGCACCGAAGCTTCCGATCCTGATTGCCGAGAAGACCGGTCCTCATTTTGCCATAGGAGATACCTGTTATCACATGAGCGAGGAGACAGCGGTTTATAATCCGGATGGGAAGGAAATCGTGGCAAGAGACAACGAAATCTCTGTTTTACGTATGACAGAACCCGCAAAGGCTTATTTTAACTGTCATACGGATATTACCCTTCCCTACGATGAGATTAAGGAAATTGCAGTGGTGAAGAAGGACGGAACCAGAATACCGATCATCCAGAACGCAAGATTTGTTTTGGAAGGAACAACAGAATTGAATGATGCCTTTAACTAGGATTTTAACTAAAGTAGTGTGGGAGGGTTATGATGTTAAGCATTAAGAATTTCTCAAAGAGCTATAAAAGTGACAAGAAGGCAGTGGATCAGTTGAACCTAGAAGTGAATAAAGGGGATATCTTCGGGTTTATCGGACACAACGGAGCAGGAAAGACGACTACAATACGTTCCATTGCAGGAGTATTGGATTTTGAAGAAGGTGAGATCACCATTGACAAAATCTCGATTAGGAAGGATCCGGTTGCCTGTAAGAAGATTACCGCATACATTCCCGATAATCCGGACCTGTATGAACATCTGACCGGAATTGGGTATCTGAACTTTATCGGGGATATCTATGAGGTTAACCGTTTTGACCGCGAAACCTTAATTGAACGATACAGTGATGCCTTCGAGCTGACGCCGAACCTGGGGGATACCATATCCTCCTATTCCCATGGTATGAAACAGAAGCTGGCAATCATCGCAGCGTTAATACATCGACCGAAGCTGCTGGTTTTGGATGAACCCTTTGTCGGTCTTGACCCCAAAGCAGCCCATACCTTAAAGACCATTATGGCGCAGATGTGCCAGGAGGGTTGTGCAATATTTTTCTCCACTCATGTACTTGAGGTGGCCGAAAAGCTCTGTAACAAAATTGCCATCATTAAAAATGGCAGATTAATTTCCTGCGGAACCACCGAAGAGGTCAAGGGTAACAACAGCCTTGAGGAAGTATTTATGGAGCTGATTGATGAAAAATAATTGAAAGGCATGGTATTAATATGAGAAAGGTTTTGCGTTTAGTCAGCGTACAGCTTTGGGCGGTGCTGGGAGATATGCTGTCCGTTGGAAATCTGAAAAAAAAGAAGCCGAAGGCGCTATACCTTGGGATAGGCTTTTTCGTCATTCTTATGAGTGCAATCTCATTTTTCTATAGCATTATGATTGGAAACGGGTTAATGATGTTTGACAGCCTTGAGCTTCTGCCTGCGATTATGATGTCAGTTACCTGTATGATTCTTCTTGTGACCACCATATTGCAGGTGAAGGGTACTATATTTGGTTTTAAGGATTATGACATGGTTATGGCAATGCCGATCAGTACCGGCAAAGTGGTTGTAAGCCGTCTGATTATCCTATACTCGATTAACCTGATCTTTGTTACGATGCTGATTCTTCCGATGATATTTGCTTATGCCATACTCGCGCAGCCACCGGTCCTATTCTATGTATTTGGTGTGGTGGCTATGCTTTTTATACCCTTGGTTCCGATTGCGGTTGCTTCCTTAATTGGTACTGTAATCGCTTATGTGGCATCCAGGTTCCGTCGTAATAATCTTCTGAATATAATTCTTATCATGGGCTTGCTGGCAGCGTTCATCGCCATGTCCTTCGGCATCGAGGAAGACGGAGAGAAGCTGGTTAATATGGGAAGGGCAATGACGGCACAGGTTTATGCCCTCTATCCTCTGGCCAAGTTGTATACGATGGCTGTTGTGGAGCAGGATGTCTTAGCCTTTGGTTTATTCCTTGGAATATCCGTACTGGCATTCATCCTTTATACAATCCTGGTTAAGGCGGTATTTAAGAAAATCAATACAGCTATCATGACCGGCAGAGCAAGGTCGAATTATAAGCTGGGCAGATTAAAGACATCATCTCCTATGAAGGCTTTATATCGTAAGGAGCTAAAGCGTTATTTTTCGTCCACCCTATATGTAACCAATACCGCCTTTGGTATCGTAATGCTGACAATGGCAGCGATTGCATTGTTCTTTGTAGATACACAGATGCTCTTCGGAGCGGAAATGCCGGCTAATATGATTGCCGGTATCGGGCCGACGATTATTTCCTTCTGTGTTCTTATGTGTTGTACCACAATGTCTTCGATCTCTCTTGAGGGTAAGAGCCTGTGGATTGTAAAATCTCTGCCGGTGGAGCCGAAGACAATATATCTGGCGAAAATATATGTTAATCTGACTGTACTGTCACCTGCAATCATTGATGCGGTGATTCTTGGCATTGCACTGAAGGCAGAGCTACATATCATCATACTTATGGTTTTCATTACGATAGTCTGTTCTGTATTTATTTCGTTTTTCGGCTTACTGATTAATCTGTTGCTGCCGAACTTTGATTGGAACAATGAAGCGGTAGTAATTAAACAAAGTGCAGCGGCTATGGTTACAATTTTTCTATCCATCGGTATCGTTGCACTTCAATTTGTACTTATGATTATCATCCCCAATATAACTATTGCGTATCTGGGCTATATCCTTGTGATGGCAGGGATAGATGCCTGCCTATATGCGGTTATTCTATCCTATGGCAAGAAGCGGTTTGCTGCTTTCGCGTGAGCGTAAGCGATGGTCATTCGTATAAAGGTATCCATAGGGCTGTTGCATATAATTTTGCTTAGGAAGGAAGATTCCTGTGATATAAATATTATGCAACAGCCCTTTCTCAGGATATATATCCGAATGCTCCATATGCGGACGCGCACTGCAATTATGGGAGTAGGAGCTTCAGTTAAAAGCTTTACTTATATATATCACACCATATATTAGGTTGACTAATTAATTGCATAAGAAATTATCCGTTGAAAAGTAAGGACAAACAAATAAGAATATGCTAAAATGTGAGCATAAAAAGCGATGGAAATGAACAGAGATTTGAGGATCGATGTGGTTATGCGGTTTAGTTGAAATGGGAGGTAAAGCAGATGGATTATAAGAAGGCAGGAGTGGACATTGAGGCCGGATATAAGGCGGTAGACCTGATGAAGGAGCATATCAAGGGCACGATGCGTAAGGAGGTTCTGGGTGGAATCGGTGGTTTCTCCGGAGCATTTTCTCTGGAAGGCTTCAAGAGTATGGAGCAGCCGACCCTAATCTCCGGCACAGATGGTGTCGGTACAAAGCTTAAATTAGCATTCCTTTTGGACAGGCATGATACAATTGGGATAGACTGTGTAGCTATGTGCGTTAATGATATTGCCTGCGCGGGTGCAGAACCTCTGTTTTTCTTGGATTATATAGCTTGTGGTAAGAATGAGCCGGAGAAGATTGCAACCATTGTAAAAGGCGTGGCAGAAGGTTGTAAGCAGGCCGGTGCTGCCCTCATTGGTGGTGAGACTGCAGAGATGCCGGGCTTCTATCCGGCAGAGGAATATGATCTGGCCGGCTTCGCTGTCGGTATCATCGACCAGAAGCAGATGATAACCGGTGCTAATGTGAAGCAGGGGGATACATTGATTGGTATTGCCTCCTCCGGTATTCATAGTAACGGATATTCCCTGGTAAGAAGAGTATTTAATATGAAGAGAGAGACGTTGGACATATATTACGAGGCTCTGGGCAATACCTTAGGTGAAACATTACTTACGCCTACGAAGATTTATGTAAAAGCTTTGCAAAGCTTAAAGAAGGGCAAGGTTACGATAAAGGCCTGCAGCCACATAACCGGCGGAGGCTTCTATGAGAATATTCCGAGAATGCTCCCGGAAGGCATACATGCTATGCTGAAAAAGAACAGCTATGAGATTCCTCCCATCTTCCATATGCTCTCGAGGGATGGAGATATTGACGAGCAGGTTATGTATAATACCTACAACATGGGCATCGGAATGCTGATTGCCGTTGATAGTAGTGAAGCGGATAAGGCATTAAGATTACTTGCAGAGGCAGGAGAAAAGGCATTTGTAGTCGGTGAGACGGTGAATGGCTCAAAGGGAGTAACCTTATGCTAAAGCTTGCTGTTCTTGTATCCGGTGGTGGTACGAATCTTCAGGCACTGCTTGATCAGATGAAGCAGGGCAGGCTTCCCGGTGTGAGTATAGAGGTCGTAATCAGTAATAAGCGTGATGTATATGCACTGGAGAGAGCAAAGCAGAATGGGATTCCTTCGGAGACTTTAGTTAAAAAGGAGTTTGCAAGCAAGGAACTGTTTGACGAGGCTTTGCTTCGTATGCTTGACAGTTATCATGTAGATTTGATTGTCTTGGCAGGATGTCTGCTAATCCTCCCGGAGAGGGTAGTAAAAAGCTATCCCGGTCGGATTATTAACATCCATCCGGCACTGATTCCCTCCTTTTGTGGTGCGGGCTATTATGGTCTGAAGGTTCATGAAGCGGTACTTGCCCGCGGTGTGAAGGTAACCGGTGCTACGGTGCATTTCGTTGATGAAGGAACCGATACCGGTCCTATTATTCTGCAGAAGGCAGTTTTGGTAGAGGACGGTGATACTCCGGAGTCACTGCAGCGAAGAGTAATGGAGCAGGCAGAGTGGGAGCTACTTCCTGAAGCGATACGACTGATTGCTGAGAAAAAATTATATATAGAGAATAATATCGTGAAACGAATTAATTAGGATACATAGAAAACAGATGGCAGATTTAGTTATTATAATCCTGCTCTCTGTTTTTTGTATCATGTTATATCAATAATGAGTTGATGGTAGGGAGGATAAGAGGATGAAGGTTTTGGTCATTGGCAGTGGCGGAAGAGAGCATGCAATTGTACAAAAAATATCAATGAGCTCCAAGGTAGATAAGCTTTATTGTGCTCCCGGTAATGCGGGGATTGCAGAGCTTGCAGAATGTATTGATATCCCGGTAAGTGATTATGCAAGATTGGCTGATTTTGCGAAGACAGAAGGTATCGAGCTGACCGTGGTCGGTCCGGATGATCCACTGGTAGGTGGTGTGGTTGATGTGTTTACGGAGCGCGGTCTGCGTGTCTTCGGTCCTGCAAAAAAAGCTGCCATCATCGAAGGCTCCAAAGCATTTTCCAAGGATTTGATGAAGAAATACCAGATACCCTCTGCTGGTTATGAAACCTTTGATGACGCTATGAAAGCAATCGAATACCTAAAGACCGGAAGCTTCCCTATCGTATTAAAGGCCGACGGCCTGGCTCTGGGAAAGGGAGTCCTAATCTGCAACAGCTATGAGGAAGCGGTTCAGGGTGTGAAGCAGATTATGGAGGATAAGCAGTTTGGCTCAGCAGGCGATAAGCTTGTTGTGGAAGAATTTATGACCGGACGCGAGGTATCGGTACTTGCTTTTTGCGACGGAACGCATATTCTTCCTATGACAAGTGCTCAGGACCACAAGAGAGCAAAGGATGGAGATGAAGGTCTTAATACCGGCGGCATGGGAACCTTCTCACCCAGCCCCTTTTATACGAAGGAGATTGATGATTTCTGCAGAAGGTACATATATCAGCCTACTATGGATGCAATGAAGGCGGAGGGAAGAGATTTTATCGGAATATTATTTGTCGGCCTGATGCTGACGAAGGATGGTCCGAAGGTGTTGGAATATAACGCACGCTTTGGAGATCCCGAGACACAGGTTGTACTTCCGCGAATGAAGAATGATATCATCGAGGTATTTGAAGCTTGTATAGACGGAAGACTGGATGAAATTACCCTCACCTTCGAGGATAATGCAGCGGTCTGTGTGGTTCTTGCTTCTGACGGTTATCCGGAGCAATATGAGAAGGGTTATCCAATCACCGGTCTTGAGAATTTCGTGGGTAAGGCGGACTATTTTGCATTTCATGCCGGTACGAAGAGATCCGGCTCTGACATAATTACCAATGGAGGCAGAGTCTTAGGAGTTACGGCTACCGGTAAGGATCTGAAGGAAGCAAGAAGAAAGGCTTATGAGGCTACAGACTGGATCTGCTTCGACAACAAATATATGAGAAATGATATCGGAAAAGCCATCGAAGAAGCCTAGTCAGGCTTCTTTCTGTCTGTTTTCTTACGATTCTGTTAAGTAATCCTTAATTTTATAAATGCACCCACAAAATACCGGTAATGCCACAGAAGTGCCATACTTATATTGTAGAATAAGGAAATAAAAAAGGTAAATTTAGATATTAGACTACTTATGACGGGCCTTATGCGATCCGCTTAGATTTATGGCAGATGAATTGATTGATGTATTCATCTTGTATTCGAAAGGGGTATTCAATGAAAGTACGGTACTATAACAGATGGCTGATTATTCTTCTAATCCTAACACTTACTATTCCACAGGTCTACATGGGGGAAGCCCGACAGGTTCTGGCTGCTTGGACAGCAACCGTTACGTCCAATACCTTAAATGTAAGGACAGAGCCCTCAACAACTGCAGATAAGGTGCAGCTGAACGGAACGAATGTATACCTGGCTAAGGATGAAACCGTGAATATCTTAAAGGAGGAGGGGGATTTTTATTATGTCACCCTCAAATTTAATGGTAAGACAGTGAAAGGATATATACATAAAGACTATGTGAAAGTAAGCGGAAAGCCGGACCCGACAGCGACTCCGACTCCAAAGCCTACTCCAAAGCCTACTCCAAAACCTACTTCAGCGCCGTCTGCCACGCCAAAACCGGATACCTCGAAAGCCGTATCGGTGAATAAGGAAATTAAGCTGAAGGGTTCGATTACTGCTTCCTCCTTAAATGTACGCAGCGGACCGGGTACCGGTTATGCTAAGGTTGGAGGCGTGTTTATGGGAGACACAGTAACGATCATCAATGAAACAATGATTGACGATGCAGAATGGTATGGAATTTCCTTTAAAAACGAAGGGAAGACAAAGACCGGATATGTTCTCAGTTCCTATGTTAAGCTGTCCTTTGACAGTACGATAAAGGGAGAGGTTGATGTTAAGACGCTTAAGGTGAGATCAGCAGCCGGAACGAAAGCTGCCTATCTAAAGAACAGCAAAGGAAGTCTCATATCCTTGAAGGAGAACAAGTCATTAACCATTATCGGTGAAGTTACATCAGCGGGGATAAAATGGCTAAAGGTTACCTTTACGGTAAGTGATAAAAAGTATACAGGCTATGTTGAAGCAAGTAAGGTGAATTTTAAAGTGACTGAGGTTCAGGCGACACCTACACCAAAGCCAACAACGGCTCCGACACCTACCGTGACACCGAAGCCTACCGTGACACCAAAGCCTGCCACTACGCCAAAACCAAGTGCTAATCCGACACCAACACAGTCACCGGTGCCGACTCTTACGCCATCACCGATGCCGACCTTGAGCCCGACTCCGACGATCAGCCCTACACCGACGCCGGACCCTCTTTTACAGACAGATTTTTTACAGGTTTACAATAATACAATTCAGTATGAAATATCAAAGCCTGTTAATGGCTATGTGTGCAATTCCGTTCTGGTGAATCTGATCAAGGATTATCGGACCGGTGAATATTGGTATGATGATTATGGTAATATATTATTTCTTAGAAATAAGGATAAGGTATTAGTCACCGGTGTAGAACGTGGTATTTCCGACACCTGGTATCTTATCTCTTTAGAGAATGGTATCTACGGCTATGTAAAAGCGGAGTATGTTTATATCTCCGACGGTACCGGTGGTACAACCGGATCAACACCGACTCCGACACCGGTGATCACTGATAATATGGATTTTGAGACAAAGCTGTCCATGCAAGGCTTTCCGGAAAGCTACAAAGCCGGGCTCCGACAATTGCATGCGCAGTATCCAAACTGGGAATTCAGAGCTTACCATACCGGACTTGATTGGAATACGGTAATAACGGCAGAGAGTGTTCCCGGGAAGAACGTCATTCCGAATACCAAGGGTGTGGAGTGGAAATCACTGGAAAGTGGTGCCTACAACTGGAAAACAGATACCTTTATAGTCTTTGATGGTTCGACTTGGGTAACCGCTTCGAAAGCAGCGATTGAATATTATATGGATCCTCGCAATTTCCTGACGACGAGCGGTATCTTCCAATTCGAATTATTAAAATATCAGGATCAATACCAGAACCTTACAGGTGTGGAAAACATACTGAAGGGAACGGCAATGTACAATTCAAATTATACATATGTGGATGACAATGGAGTAACGAGTACTACATCCTATGGGCAGACCTTTATCGAGGCTGCAAAATATTCCGGCGTCAGTCCTTACCATCTGGCTTCCCGTGTAAAGCAGGAGGTGGTTACCGGACCTACTACCTTGAGTAACAGTGTGACCGGTACCTACAGTGGATATGAGGGTCTGTATAACTTTTACAATATCGGTGCGAATGACAGCGCTGGCGGAGGTGCTATCGCAAACGGACTTAAGTTCGCCAAAAACGGTAGTACCAATGCTGTAACAAATCAATTATATAAGATACCCTGGATTAATCCTTTCCGCTCCATTGTAGGTGGTTCCTATTTCATCGGAGGAAGCTATATCAATCGCGGACAAGATACCGTTTACCTTCAAAAATTTAATGTTACTCCGATTTCGACCTATTATCATCAGTATATGACGAATGTCGAGGCACCCTATGCTGAGGGTAAGAAGATATTAACGGCATATAACGGCCTTGCCGATTCGCCGATTGTATTCTCCATCCCGGTATATCTGAATATGCCTTCGATACCGTGTCCTCAGCCGACAACAATGTTCAATCCCAATAATCGGATGAAGAGTCTTAAGGTACTTGATGCACAGGGCAATGAGTTGGCGATTACACCTACCTTCAATCAGACAGAATATAATTATTACCTGATTGTTAATAATGCTGTGGATGTAGTTCAAATCAATGCAACTTCCGTAAGTAAGAAGGCTACCATAAGCGGTGGAGGAACAATACCGTTGAATGTCGGAACCAATACGGTTGTCATTGCGGTAATTGCTGAAAATGGAAGCATTGCAAATTATACAATCAATATCGTAAGGGAATAATAAGCTTTGCAATGGTAAGATATCGTGGCAACAGACTTGCAATTACGACAGTGATGATGAATCCGGCCGCGGGTGTGTAACCTGTCGGCCGGATGTTGTTATAAATGACAATGGAATATTCACGAAGTGTGTTTTCTATTGTTTAGGCATACCATGATAGCCTGGAGGAAGGAAACCGGCAGATGGGCTTTCTATCATAAAACGGAGGATAAAGCTATGAGATTACAAATTAGACGTTATATCGCAGCCCTTTTATTTCTTTTTCTCGCGGGGGGAATGCTTGTGAGTAAAACAGCCTATGCTGCCAGTGCAGAGGTGGAGCTGTCTTCCGATTCTACTCAGGTTACCATAGGGGAGGAATTCTTTGTATATGTGAACGTCTCTTCCAATGTATCGTTTGGTGATTTTGAGGGAAGCATCACCTATGATGATGATGTACTCGAATATCAGGGTGGAGCAAGAAAAATAAAGGGAAGCAGCGGGTATCTCACCATATCTGATATGAATAATACAGATGGAGATACGAAACGAAAATATACCATGAAATTTGAGGCTTCTCAGGTTGGTATCTGCAAGATTGCCTTCAGTGATCGAGCGGTTGTATACGAGCTTGAGGGTGGGGAGATGTCCGTATCCAGTAATGAGCTTACCATTAATGTTGTAGCGCCGGAGACCGCTTCCAATAATGCAAAGCTGAAAGATCTGAAAATCAGCCCTTCGATATTGGTACCAGAATTTAACTCGGAAATTTATGAATATAGCACTACAGTGGATTATGATACAGAACAGCTGGTACTTGTCGCTTTACCGGAGGATGAAAAAGCTTCTGTATCCATCTCCGGAAATGAAGCCTTACAAGAAGGCGAAAATAAAATCCTAATATCTGTATTAGCGGAATCGGGAGACATCATAGAATATAGTATCAATGTCATGAAAACGGCGGCACCGGAAATAAGCGATGCTCCGGAGGAAGATAAAATCCCGAAAACAATTCATGGTAATTTTGAAGTAGTTCGAATGGACGGTGATAAATTTGCTGTTTATAGCGGACAATATAAATTATTGGAGCCGGGGAACGATGTGACAATTCCGGCCGGCTTTCTCAAGACGAAGCTAATCATCTCTGATGTCTCTGTGACTGCCTTCTATCCAGCCGGTAATATGGAGAGTGATTATCTTTTGATCTATGCAGAGAATGAACTTGGGGAAGCTGGATTTTATCAGTATGACCGTGTAGAGCGTAGCCTTCAACGGTATGTGCCTGGGCCAGATATTGTGATAGGAGAAGAGAGCAGCACTAATATGGAGGAACTAATCAGCTCAGAGGAATACCGCACCAACCTGACGAAAGCGGCGGTGGTAATTGCTGTACTTAGTGCTTTATGCGCACTCTTAATCTTCATTTGTATTCGTTTGTTCATAAAATCAAAAGGATACAATACGGATGAGCTGGATTAGCTATTGACAAATGGCACAGGGCTGTTATACTGTATATATAACAGGTATATTATTCATGACAATAGAAAGTTCGAGGTGTATCCGAATGTATGTTGAGATTGATTTTAATAGTGATGAAGCGATTTATATCCAATTAAGAAACCAAATTATTTACGGCATCGCTACCTCCCAGCTCCAAGAAGGTGAGAATCTCCCTTCTGTCAGAGAACTGGCAGAACATATCGGAATTAATATGCACACGGTAAATAAAGCATATACTATATTAAAACAAGAAGGATATCTTAAGCTGGACCGCAGAAAAGGAGCGGTGGTTGCGCTCGACTATAACAAGCTAAAGGCGATTGAGAATATGCGGGATGAACTTAGAGTAGTATTAGCTAGAGCATTCTGCAAGAATATCAGTTGTGAGGAGGCTCATGAAATCGTTAACGATATCTTTAACGAATTTGAAAGGGGGTAATTACAATGTTATGTGACAGATGCCAGAAGAGAGATGCAAAAATATTGTA
>JAEZKL010000109.1 GCA_023415475.1 Bacillota bacterium
TTTTGCTTAGTGCTGCTTCATTCCTGACCTGACACGGTTCACAAATTCCTGTTGCGTAAGACCCAAACGTCAACATCACTTATAAGGGGCGGCCTTACAGTAAGTCACCCTAGGCAGAACATCACCCCTGCTGTAGCGGATTGCAGGTACAGGGCACCGCTGTCTCCCCGGCTGCACGGAAATTCTATGACAAATTAATAATATAAGCCTTTTGGATGCTATCTCTTACGAAATAACCTACTGCAAAAAAGCTGTATGCCAAGTATAAAACATAGCGAGAGGAATGTCAACCCTCAAGCATTTCCTTTTTCCTCAAGCTTTTCCTTCCTATTGCGAATTCGCAGCTCTCGAAAGAAATCCTGTAACACCTTTGTACATTCCGCCTCCATAACACCTGTCTCCAGCTCTACCTGATGGTTGAACTCCTTCATCTGGAGCAGATTAAGAATAGATCCGGCGCAACCGGCTTTGAGATTCATGGTTCCTACGACAACCTTCTTAATACGTGCCTGTACTATGGCACCGGAGCACATCTGACACGGCTCCAGCGTAACGTACATAATGCAATCCTCCAACCTCCAATCTCCCATCACCTTGCTTGCTTTTTCAATGGCGATCAGCTCGGCATGAGCCAGAGTTGTTTTCTTGGTGTTACGCTTATTATATCCCCTGCCGATGATTTTATCCTGATATACGATAACACATCCGATTGGAACCTCGCCCAGCCGGATTGCTTTCTTTGCTTCTTTTAATGCTTCGCGCATATATTTATCATTCATTGCTTCTATAATTCCTTTACATCTGGACTAGTTCCTTACGATTTGTTATAGTATTTACAGAGCTTCAATTAGGTTATTTTATCATAACAAACCGGAGGTGACAATATGCAGATCCATGGCTTAAATAAAACGACTCTTCTTGATTATCCCAGACATCTTGCTGCAACCATCTTTATCGGAGGCTGTAACATGCGATGTCCCTTCTGCCATAATGCCTCCCTGGTAACCGGAGCCGCTAAGCAACCGACGATACCGGAACAGGAGGTATTGTCATACCTCGCCAAGAGAAAGGGTATCTTGGAGGGTGTATGTATCACCGGAGGAGAGCCCACCCTGCATCCTGATCTCATAACATTTATTACAAAGATAAAAGAGCTCGGACTGAAGGTAAAGCTTGATACCAACGGTACGAACCCCCTGCTGGTGAAAACTCTTGTTGCAGACAGGCTTATCGATTATATTGCAATGGATATCAAAAATTCAAAGGAAAAATATGCACTAACCGCCGGACTTATCAATTTTTCCATTGATCCTATCCTGGAGAGTGCTGACTTTCTGCTGACCTCACCCATAGATTACGAATTTCGTACAACGATTGTAAAGGAATACCATCACCGTGAGGATATTTTATCGATCGGAGGCTGGCTATCCGGTGCACGAGCTTATTTTTTGCAATCCTATGAAGATTCTGGAGATATTCTGTTACCCGGACTACATAGTCATAACAGGGAGACGCTCGAGGAATATGCGAAGCTGCTTACTCCGATGATTCCCTCGGTATCTGTCCGGGGCATAGTGTGAAAATGAAAAACGATTTTCACACTTCCAAGTTTGTGCCTGCGTCGTCCTCGGCACAAACTAACATAAGGGGCAGGCATGTATTGTTAGTATGAAAAAGCTACGATAGGAGTTTCACAAGGGAATTCCTCATGGTTGCCCATTGGAGCTAACTCCTTGTTCTTCTAGGTTTTTTGCTGCATCGAAGATGCAGAATGGGTGTTAGATTGAGAAAGCGAGGTTTCATCCATGCTAAAGTCCTATAGTACAGAACGTCTTCTACTAAAAGCACTGAATCATAATTCAGCCCCCTTAGTATTAGCCTTTTATGAAGAGAATAAAGAGCTGTTCGAGCCTTGGGAGCCTATCAGGAGTCATAATTTCTACACCTTAGCCTACCAGAACGCTTTCCTGACCGCAGAGCATAATCAGATCTCTGATGGTAAGCTGATACGGTTTTGGGTATTTCTTAAGGAACGGCCTGATGAGCTTATCGGAACTGTAAGCTTTCAGAATCTACTTAAAGAGCCCTATCACAGCTGCAGCCTCGGCTATAAATTCGGTAAAAAATATCTGAACCATGGCTATGCAACAGAAAGCATTCAAAAATGCATCGAGGTAATTTTCAACGAATATCATATGCATCGGATCGATGCTTATATTATGCCGGACAACATAGCCTCTCTGAAATTAATCAACCGGCTTTCCTTCCAGTTCGAGGGAACCTGTCGTTCCTATGCTAAAATCAATGGTGACTGGGCAGATCATATGCATTATGCCATGATAAACAATTACGAGTAAAGCTCACTACATTGATATATATAATGTTTACCTTGCAGACTATTTATGAATCAAAAGCATACAGCGGTATACCAGTAGCCAAAGTCACCCTGTCGGAGCTCTCTCTTTCGAATAGGCTTAAAGCTATCAAAACCAAACATTTTCGCCATAAACTTCTCCCGGTTATGATAGATTCCCGGTACGCCCAGTATAAATCGGCAACCGGACCGGTCTTTCATCTTCGCAAAAATCAAATGATGATAGCAATAGTAACCATGGATAAGGAAGCTGTTATTACTTAATGCCCATAGCTCCTTCGGTAACAAACCGATGTCTTTGGGTTCTATTTTTGCACAGATTAAGATTTCATTATCCTCAAAGGGATAAATTCTAGGATATTTTTCAAAGATACCGGTTACCACCTGAGGGTCTGCTGCCTCCGCAGCCTCTTCTGTAGCCCTTATCGTTTCTTCTTCCGTAGCCTCCAGCTTAATTTCTTCTGAAGCTAAGTTAATTTCATCAGATACATCCCCTACATCTGATTGTCCTTCGGGTAATGTCATCTCCTGTTCTTTGGATAAGGTTATCTCCTGTTCTTCTGTAGAGATTTCTATAGCTTGAATCGTTGCTGCTTCTATGGGTGTTGTTTCTCGTGATACTCCTTCCTGCTTTATGTACTTGGCTTCCTCACTAATACTCCGGCCATATGCCACTTCCACCTTCCCCGCTCTCACCTCGCCTTTAGGATTACCTGTCATATAATAGGCTTCCGGCTGCTGCAGCCGTTCGATGATCTTGAAGCCCCTTGGTAGCTTATACTTTGGGATTGACAACTCCTCCGCCAGCGTAAGCTTCGGCTCTCTGTCCGTCTTTGGCTTGAGTGCCTCCAGTACCTCACTTGCCAGAATCGGCTTATCATCCCATTCTGTAGCAAAGAATATATTATCTTTGAGAAACAACAGTAAGCCTCCCATGTCTGACAAAGGATAGCCGGATTTCATAATATTATCTTCCTCCGCAATCAGCCTACTATCCATAACCTGATTCTTGAGTACGGTATCTCCCAGGTAGATTAATTCCAGCTCAGAGTGCTTCCTTTGTATTATGTAAGTAGGAAAGATACTGTCGAGTTGACCGAGCAGCTGCATATGCAGGGTAATTTTACATTGTCCGTCCTTTGCTTCCACCCGGGCAAAACCCACATTCTTTTTCTTTACTCCGTTTTCATATTGATACATGTAGGAAACCATTCGTTTATAATCAGCCACACTCATTCCCTCTCTTTCCGCATTCCAATTAGCTTGTTTCATAATTCTATTTAATATATTCCTTCTATGTTATCAATATTCCAATATGGCACCTGTACTGATGGACTTTTGGAGGAAGAAAAATTGACGGACATACTCCTGCTTTGTATTCTTAAATCGAACCATAAAGCTCGCTTTTAAGACACAAACAACAGAAATATGTCCGTCAAATAGTGTTTTGCTGTATCCTGATTACAGTATAATTCCCTTGTGGAAATCCTGAAGAGATTTAACACCTACATCATTGTTCTTCACCGCCATGATACCGGCAATCGTTGCTTTTGCAGCGGCCATTGTCGTTACATAGCTTATCTTGCCCTTAATCGCAGCCTTTCTGATGTAGCTGTCATCATAAGCACCCTTCTTGTCATCCGGAGTATTTACAATGATATCAATCTGCTTATTCGTAATCGCATCCAGGATATTCGGCCTTCCCTGCTGAAGCTTAAATATCTTCTCCGCCGGGATACCGTTATCTATGATCATATCACAGGTTCCACCAGTCGCAAGGATCTTAAAGCCACATTCTGCAAAGCCCTTCGCTACCTCGACCAGCTCTGACTTATCGTGGTCATTTACACTGATTAATACGGTTCCGTTCTCCGGAAGCTTTGTCTTTGTTGCCTCCTGCGCTTTATAGAAGGCTTCGCCGTAGGTCTCCGCAAGACCCAGCACCTCTCCGGTGGAGCGCATCTCTGGCCCGAGCAAAGGATCAACCTCAGGGAACATGTTGAAGGGGAATACCGCCTCCTTCACACCATAGTGGGTAAATTTACTTGTCCTTAAGCTTGCTACAGGGGAAGCCTTACCGGTCAGTTTACTTGTAATAATCTCAGTTGCCAGCTTAACCATCTGAATATTGCATACCTTAGATACCAGCGGAACGGTTCGCGAAGCTCTCGGATTCGCCTCCAGCACATATACAATACCCTTCTCAATTGCATATTGCATATTCATGAGACCGCATACCTTCATTTCCTTCGCAATCTTCATAGTATACTCTTTGATGGTCTTTATGTTCTCTTCACTGATATTCAGAGAAGGTATGACACAAGCGGAGTCACCGGAGTGAATTCCCGCGAGCTCGATATGCTCCATTACAGCCGGTACAAAGGCATCCACACCATCGCTGATAGCATCCGCCTCACACTCAAGCGCATTATTTAAGAAACGGTCGATCAGGATTGGTCTGTCCGGTGTTACACCAACCGCCGCCTTCATATATTTATCAAGACTTTCATCATCATGGACGATTTCCATACCGCGACCGCCCAGCACATAGGAGGGGCGAACCATAACCGGGTACCCGATCTTTCTTGCTATTGCAAGTGCCTCCTCTACATTGATCGCCATACCGGATTCCGGCATTGGAATGTTTAGTTTATCCATCATCTCCCGGAAGCGATCTCTGTCCTCTGCAAGATCAATGGTCTCCGGGGTGGTTCCCAGGATAGTTACACCGTATTTCTTTAATTCTGCTGCCAGATTGAGGGGAGTCTGACCACCGAATTGAGCGATGACACCCAGTGGCTTCTCCTTCTCGTAGATACTTAATACATCCTCGAGGGTAAGGGGCTCAAAGTATAGTTTATCCGAGGTATCATAGTCTGTGGATACGGTCTCCGGATTGCAGTTTACAATGATGGTCTCAAAGCCCTGCTCCTTCAGCGCAAAGGCTGCATGCACACAGCAGTAATCGAATTCGATTCCTTGACCGATACGGTTCGGTCCTCCACCAAGGATCATTACCTTAGGCTTATCGGAGCAGGGAGATTTATCCTCCTTCAAGTGATAGGTGGAGTAGTAATAAGCTGCATCCTTCGTTCCGCTTACATGTACTCCCTCCCATGCTTCCTTGATCCCGGCAGCATTTCTGGCCTCACGGATCTTAACCTCATCAATTGCCAGCAGCTTACTGAGATATTTATCGGAGAAGCCGTTCAGCTTCGCACTCCTTAGAGCACCTACCGGCGGAACATCACCCTGGTAAGCCTTCAAGGCCTCTTCTTCATATACCAGTTCCTCCATCTGTTCAAGGAAGTAATGCTTAATCATCGTCAGGGCATGTAGTTCTTCAACGGTAGCGCCTTTTCTTAAGGCTTCGTACAGGATAAACTGTCTTTCGCTGGACGGAATATGAAGCATATTAAGGAGCTCCTGCTTCGACTTGGAGGCAAAATCCTTCGCATAGCCAAGACCGAAGCGACCGGTCTCCAAGCTTCGGATAGCCTTCTGGAAGGCTTCCTTATATGTCTTACCGATGCTCATTACCTCTCCTACTGCTTTCATTTGTGTTCCAAGCTTATCCTCGGAGCCCTTGAATTTCTCGAAGGCCCAGCGGGCAAATTTGATTACCACGTAATCACCGTCCGGAACGTATTTGTCCAGAGTGCCATATTTACCGCAAGGGATATCACACAGATCAAGGCCGCTTGCCAGCATTGCAGACACTAATGCAATCGGGAAGCCCGTTGCTTTAGAGGCAAGAGCTGAGGACCTAGAGGTTCTTGGATTGATCTCGATTACACAGATTCTTCCGGTTTTCGGATCATGAGCGAACTGCACATTCGTTCCACCGATGACCTGGATGGCATCCACTATCTTATAGGCCTGCCTCTGTAATTCCTTCTGTACCGCTTCGGTAATGGTAAGCATCGGCGCAGAACAGAAGGAGTCTCCGGTATGAACACCCATCGGATCGATATTCTCAATGAAGCATACGGTAATCATCTTACCGGTTGAGTCGCGAACTACCTCAAGCTCCAGCTCTTCCCAACCAAGTACCGATTCCTCTACCAATACCTGCCCAACTAAGCTTGCCTGAAGGCCTCTTGCTACGACTATCTTTAATTCCTCTACATTATATACCAGGCCACCGCCGGCACCACCCATCGTATAAGCAGGACGAATAACCACAGGATATCCCAGATTGTCAGCAATCGAGCAGGCCTCCTCAATGGTATAGGCTACCTCGCTCCTTGCCATTTCAATTCCAAGTGTATCCATCGTTTTCTTGAATTCGACCCGGTCCTCTCCACGCTCGATGGCATCTACCTGTACACCGATTACTTTAACATTATATTTATCAAGTACTCCAGCATTGGCTAATTCTGCACAAAGATTTAGACCTGATTGTCCGCCCAGATTCGGGAGCAGACCGTCGGGTCTTTCCTTTTCGATAATTTGTGTCAGCCTATCCACGTTGAGTGGTTCAATATAGGTTACATCTGCCGTCCCCGGATCCGTCATAATCGTAGCAGGATTGGAATTAACCAATACAATCTCGTACCCCATTTTCTTTAATGCCTTGCAGGCCTGCGTACCGGAATAATCGAACTCGCAGGCTTGACCGATGATAATCGGCCCTGATCCGATAATCAATACCTTGTGGATATCTTCTCTTTTCTTCATGCCAACTCTCCCTTCTTTTCTTTTGAAGGGAGAGTTTTCTCCCTTCTGGTTCTTCGAAGGGAGAGTTTGTTCTCCCTTCCGCTTTATCGAAGGAAGATATTGATCTCCCTTCTTACATTACATCTCAAAAGCCATAAACAATACTCTCTTCCTATAAAACAAGATGTTCTAGTATGCCAATAATAAGAACTATTGAATGCATTACTTTCACATCTTTTAAGGAGAATTTAAACGCCATTGTCTAATCGTTATAAAATTATTGCAGTAGCTATGCCTAAAAATGGGCAAAAAAAATTTGAGATTTTTTCTTCTTGAGCAGTTTTATAGCTAGAATATTTATTGTTATATATCATAATTTATAACTTATAATTATGCAACTAGATAACTTATTAAATTTAGAGAGTCCGTTCATAAGTATCTCTAATACAAAATCCTTCTTATAGCGAATAGCGACTTGACATCATCATATCACAGTGTTTATATTTATGCAATATAATTTTTAAATATAAATTCAATTTATTAAACAATTCCAATGATATGAAGAAAGCCGGGAAACTTTTTGTAGAATTTCCCGGCCTTCTATTGGCGTATAAGCTAAGAGAACATTAGCAAATCTGCTTGCATATATGCAAACGAGTACTCCAGGGAAGCTCGTAAGGCGTCTTCTTCCGGTTGCATAATCATGAATTCTTATACGCTATCCTTTACTAATCGATCATCGTTTATTTTACTTTGATAGGTGATTGGCCAATGCAGCGAACTGCTCCAGTGTCAATGCCTCTCCACGTATATTTTCCGGTATCCCCAGAGCCGTTAGCGCTTGTCCTATCTCCTCCTTGGAGAAGGAGATCTCTGACGAATTATTCAGACCATTCATCAAGGTCTTTCTTCTCTGATTGAAGGAAGCACGTATCATTTTAAACAGCAGCTTCTCATTCCTAACCTCTATCGGCGCTTCCTTATGTAAGGTCAGATTAATCACTGCAGAACCGACATTCGGCCGTGGCATAAAACAATTCGGCGGAACATTGGCAGCGATATAGGGCTTCGCATAATACTGCACTGCCAGAGACAGAGCGCCGTAATCCTTGCTTCCCGGAGATGCCTGCATACGGTCGGCAACCTCCTTCTGTACCATGACCGTGACATTATTAAGCGGAAGATGGCGTTCAAAAAGGTCCATGATAATCGGAGTCGTAATATAATAAGGGAGATTAGCAACCACCTTAATCGGCTGATTATTGTTCCGCTCCTTCACCAGAGCATTCAGATCCAGCTTCAGGATATCACTATTAATTACGGTGACATTATCATATTCGGATAGGGTATCCTCCAGAATAGGAAGCAGCATCTTATCGATCTCAACTGCTACCACCTCTCTCGCATTTTCACAAAGATACTGAGTCAGGGTCCCAATCCCGGGACCAATCTCCAATACAAAATCATCCTTCGTAATCCCGGCTGCCAGGATAATCTTATCCAGTACATGAGTATCAATCAAAAAGTTCTGTCCGAATTTCTTCTGGAAGACAAACTTATATTTATTTAATATTTCTATTGTATTCTTGGGATTTCCCAATTGCGCCATATAGCTCTCCATTCTTATTGTTCACATAATTAATGTGAAGCATGATTTCTCTATCTCTTTAGATGCGGTAAAAACGCTTTGCATTCTCTGAGGTAACTCTGACAACCGTCTCATAATCCACCTTCTTAAGCTCCGCAAGCTGCTGTGCCACATAAGTCAGGTAGGTGGAATCATTGCGTTTCCCACGAAAGGGCACCGGTGCCAGATAAGGGCAATCCGTCTCAAGTACCAGCTGCTCCAGGGGCGCATATTCTACTACTTCCTTCAGCTTCTTCCCATTGGTAAAGGTGAGGACCCCGCCGATACCGAGATAAAAGCCCATGTTCAGATATTGTCTGGCTTGCTCGACACCATAGGAGAAGCAATGAATAATTGCTCCTATACTGTCGGCCTTCGCTTCCTTCAGCATGTGATAAGTGTCATTAGCCGCATCCCTGCTGTGGATCACCAGGGGCAGATTAAGCTCCCTTGCCAGCTCCATCTGGCGCTCAAACCACTTCTTCTGCGTATCACGGTCCGAGGTATCCCAGTAATAGTCCAGTCCGATCTCCCCGATGGCGATATTCTTCGGATGAGAGGCTTTTTCCTTAAGCCATCCGAAGTTCTCTTCATTCAATTCCTTAGCTGCCTCCGGATGAATCCCTACCGCGGCATAAATGTAGGGATATTGATCTGCAAGCTTAAGGACTCGGTCAACGCTGTCGATGCTGGAGCAGACATCAACCACATATTCAATTCCCTGCTTCGGGAGTCGGTCAAGCAGCTCCTCCCTGTCTATGTCAAAAGCTTCATCTTCATAATGCGCGTGTGTCTCAAATATCATGTTCTTCCCCATTCTTTGCGTATGTTTATCCATTTAAGTTTGTGCCAGGTGTGCAACGTCTCGCATGCGAGACGATTTACACTTTGATTATGCCGGCACAATGATATCATTTTCGTTTGCTGTCGGTATTATTCAAGTCCCAATCATTATACAACAGCTTCCTATTCATTTCAACCTGAGATAGCCAGGGATTGCGTTAGGGGTTGAGTGAAAAACTAAAATACAGATTAACAAAATTAAAACCTATAAACTTTGTATTGATAGTTGTTAGGCATATACCATTTTCTATGCTATTTATATAAAATGTGTAGCATTCTAATGTTTATACTGTGGTGTTGAGTCTTTTCAATATTACATCTGACATTGTAAATAATCCTGCACGATTAAATGCAGAACAGTTTGACAGTTGAATTGCCTTTTCAGTTGCTCTCCAGTTCTTACCATCTGTCTCAATATATCCTAACGGCTGTAGCTTTTTTATGGCGTCATCAATTTCCGATTGATTAAAAATCGCATGATTAATCATATCACCAGTTGCAACAATTTGCTTTAAAGACGACCATTTATTAAGCAAGATTAAAGTAGTCAAAAACCATGCATCACTGAATTCAAACATAATCATATACCTCGCTTAAAATAAAAATAATTTTCAGTTCATAATCGTGGAATTATGTAAAGTTATCTACTTTTCAATAAACGGATTGATTCCACCGCCAAAGTACCACCTATTACATTCAATCCATTCAATGAACTTATCATAAAAATCATCAACAGATATTGGATTTTCACTTACGTTTTCAACTATCAATATTCAGTTTTCAATGTACCTAATTATCTAATTCTTAAATTATCAAAATTACAGTTTAGCGCAATAAAAAACCACCAACCGAATATTGATAGTTGGTAGTATGAAATTACTTTAATTTTTTAAATTTAAGGGAAGCGTAAGAATTGGTTAGCTTTTTCCAATATTTATCTAGAATGTTTATTTGTTGTCTAATGTCTGAAAGTAAATCAATTTCAATCTTCTCATCTAATTCAACTCCCCCGAGATAATGGATATAATATTTGTTGTAGTACAATGACTCTTCATGTTTTCTATCATACTTCACCATCAAATCTACTATTGTATGCGCTCCTTTCAATCGAAGTTCAATCAAATCTTCAAGTGAATGCAAATGTTCAAGATTTAGTTCGGTTGACCAATGTAGCCCTCCTTGTAATACACCGTACACTGCTATTGCGAATCGAATCGTTTCTTCGTTTTCTTCATAAAATTTAATATTTAATGTGCTCCTTAATTCTTGTCTAGCGCATTTAAATGGCAGCCTGCCATCATCTAAAAGAGAGACCGCATCATCCACTGATAATTCCTTATTTTTAAGCTTTCTCTGAATTTCATAAAGTATATTCATAAAATCATTGTATACATTTTTTGTAAGGTCATATACCTTCTCAATATATTCATGAAATAGTTCAGTGTCTTTTTGATTAATAGAATCAGTAATTTTTTCTGTGTACTTTGCAATAGTTTGAATAGCATCAATAATAATCATCTTCATTCTCCTTTGCAATATGTTTATTTGTATCATAATGCAAAAGCCTCCAACTATCAATATTCAATTGTCAATGTACACCAATTCTTAATTAACAAGTTTAAATTAACTACACGTATTTGCCAATTTACTTTTTTTGTATTACATTAAAATTATTATCTTCTTCTGCAACATTATCTCTTTCTCTTGGATGTTACTAATGAAAGGAGGCTTCTATGAACGACAGCATAATACGAACCCGGGACGATATTGATGCTACCATTGACACGTATTCTGATACAATCTACAAGATAGCCTTCTCCTACACGAAAGAGAAAGCCATTTCAGAGGACATTCTGCAGGATGTCCTGATCAAGTATATGACAGATTCCACCTGTTTTCATGGAGATGAGCATAAAAAAGCTTGGTTGATACGCGTCACGATCAATGAATGTAAGAAGTTTTATCGTACCATTTGGAATAAAAAAAGAGTTTCATTAGAGGATATCTACCCCTTTCAGGATCCTGAAAAACATGAGGTATTTTATGCGGTTATGGATTTACCCCAAAAATACCGGCTCATCATCCACCTATACTATTATGAAGAGT